>CALPWQ020000021.1 GCA_943327315.2 Chitinophaga pinensis | reverse complement strand
TTGGGTGAAGGAGAAACCAATTCATACAAGCGAGGAACAAAAACGATAAACAACGCAATGCAGATCAGTACATACACCCCTTGACGACTTCGTTTTGAAACATAAAAGTTGTCATGGTTTTTCATGACTCACTCCCCCTCAAAAATGACGTGTGAAGCAAAAAAAAGAGTGTACAAGAAAAGTAAGACTCCTGAAGGAATCTGATTTGGAAGAGTGGTTTCATTCGTTATTATTTTTCTAGTTCGTCGTTCTCTTGGAAAGAGTCTGGTTCAGAGTGATTCGGTATGGATAAAACCTTCCAAAAGAAATATCCTGTAATGAGCGTCACACTAGACCACACAACAATCACCAAGATCAATGCTGGAGTTTCCATAATTAGTACAATTTAGAGGATTGGTTTCGTTTTGATGCAATGTACACAAATACACAGATCAAGGCAAAAAGTGCAAGTAGTAAGAAGCGTGCCATCCACCCATAAAACGAAGTATCCTTGGTGGCATTTTCGATGATTCCAGGAATTGCTCCGATGAAGACAACAATTAAAAATACTGGAGACACGAATTGAATGATAAACTTAAATATTTTTGGCACCTTAATGTCCGCACCAGCGTTGATTTCGGCCCATCCTTTATCCATGCCAAACACCCAGGCAAATAATACAATTTCGACCAACGCAAAGACCACCAATGCAATGGTTCCCGCCCAATAATCGAATTCATTGAATGCATCCTGACTTAGTACACAAGGTAAACCGAGCAATAAGATGATGCCACCAAAGATCCAAGCGCCTCTTGACTGGCGAATGCCAAAATTATCGTCTAAGAAGCCCATTACTGGTGTTCCCATGGCTAGGGACGATGTTATTCCTGCGAAGAAGAGCAAACCAAACCACATTAAGCCCGCGACTACACCAAATGCTCCCCAATCGGCAAACAACTTTGGCAAGACCGCAAATCCAATCCCAAGACCCGATCCGCCAGAAACCATATTGGTTACAGCCTCAATGCCTAAATAACCAATAGAAATTGGGATAATAATCATGGAACCGAGCACCACCTCAACGAACTCATTCATCCATCCAGCCGACATCGCATTGAGGGCAATATCTTCTTTTGAATTTAAATAGGATGCGTAGCAATGTATACTCCCCATTCCTAACGAAAGGGTAAAAAAGATTTGTCCAGCAGCGGCTACCCACACCTTGAAACTCCAGATCGTACTAAAATCTGGGTTCCACAAATAGTTCAATCCAACAACGCCGTCATTGATTGCACCATCCGGTGAAGCTTGCAGTGTAAGACCAGTGATGCCCAAAATCAAACCAAACAAAATCAACAGGGGCATTCCAATCTTCGCCACTTTTTCCACACCACCACTCAATCCGCGAGAGAGAATCCATGTATTCAGGAACAAGCAAATGATCCAAAATATTACCGGGTGACTGGTTCCTAGTTCAATATAATTCTGAAAAAATGCCTGTACTTCCGTTTGCGACATTCCAGTAAATGTGCCTGCTACAGAATAATAGGCCCAAGAAAGGGCCCAAGACTCTAAGTAACAATAAAACGCTGCAACAGCAATATTGGTAAAAATCCCAAACACCCCGAAATATTTCCAATACGGCGCTTTGCCCATGGCGTCAAAGATGAATGGCGTAGAGTGCTGTTTGTATTTTCCTCCAAATCGACCCATTGACCATTCAACGAAAAGTAAAGGAAGTCCCATCAGCAAGAAACAAACGAGGTAAGGAATGATGAAGGCACCGCCACCATTTTCAATGGCTTGAGCCGGAAATCGCAAGAAGTTACCAAGACCAACGGCATTCCCCGCCATAGCGAGAATTAATCCAACTCTGGATCCCCACCCAGCAGAAGCAGTATTCGACATTGTAAGTTTAGTTTAGTTTCAACGAATATAAGTCATTTATTTGAAATTGTGTTCATCTGCGCGAGTGTTGCCTCAAGTGTCTGAGGGGTATACCCCAATTGAGACCGCGACTTGGACAAATTAAATCCTGTTTTTGCAGGACGCTTGGCAGCTTGTGTTAGGGTGTTGGTCTGAACACGATTGATTCCATCTGTTGAAATCCCCAAATAAAGCGCAATCCGACAAACTAATTCGTAAATAGACATGGTCTCAGGTCCACATAAATGAAAAATTCCTGACGCATTTTTACGGCAAATCTCGAGGCATCCCCATGCCAAATCATCGGCCCAAGTCGGCGCGCGAAATTGATCGTCTACAATATTGAGTGGATCACCTTTGCGAAGCGCTTCCACAGCCCAAAGCACAATGTTTGAACGCGAGAGTTCGTGGCCTTCACCGTATACAATGATCGTGCGGGCGATGGACCAATTTTTCGATTCATCCGAAAGAAGCATATGTTCTGCCTCTACTTTTGATTTTGCATATTCACTTAGAGGATGGACAAGATCGCTCTCCGCGTAATCTCCTTTTAATCCATCAAAAACAAAATCTGTAGAAAGCAGCTGAAAATGAGCCTTAAAAGATTTACTTGCACGAAAAAGTCTTTCAACTGCAGCGGTATTGATCAGGTAACACTCTATTGGATTAAGCTCACATTGATCAACATTGGTCATAGCAGCCGTGTGAATGACATGGGTTGGTTGAACGGATTGAAAAACGAACAACACATCCGCATCTGACGTAATGTCCATATCGACATATCTATCTCCAGGACAATCTGGGTTTCTATTGTCGCCTTTTGAGCTTGCACAAAAATCGATCTTATGGTCCATGCATTGGCGAACGATTTTCTGTCCAAGCAGTCCATTCGATCCCGTAATTAAAATTTTCATTCGATCAGTTTAAAAAATCACAATTCCCAGATTGAAGATCTGCGGCTACGTTGAAACTTAAAGAAATGTTTATGTTCAAGAATCCACGCCATTGCCAAGTAAATGATGAGTGGTGAACCAAGTGCGATGAAGGAAGCATAAATAAATCCAAGTCTAACTTTTGAAATGCTTATACCAAGTTTACGTGCCCACCAGGAGCAGACACCAAAGGAGCGCATTTCAAAAAAAAATAATATCTTCTGAATTGTTTTCATGAAAGAAGGATGTGAGTTCCGACAGCGCAATTTAGACATTTTTTCGCTGAACAAAACTGTCCATGCAGCTCAAGGAGCATTTGGCTTTCGCCAGCATTCCGTGGTGACACACCTATATCCCTAAAATGACGAATGATGTGATTGTCTTCTGGACCTATCGATTCCACCAAGGCAAGTGCCGTTGAATGGCGTCTGAGGTGATACAACAATGGCACTACAGCATTGATTAATAGGGTATTTAGCAAATATGACTTTCTTATTTGGTGTAAAATTCCATAATGAGAAAATGAGGTTTTTAACAGATCTGTAAAATAGTTCACGATACTGCTGGCGTCGAGCTGAGCAAAGGATACATCTTCAGGAAGATGAGACACAAAAGCAGCGAATTGTACCAGCCGTTTTTCTGGCTGAGCGTAAGCATGTTGTCCTTTGCGTTTCCACAAATAGGATTCGATTGGAATTATTTCACTTGTTGGGTTATGAATGGGGAAAACAGGATAAAGTCCGGAAGCTTGAATGATCAAGGCGAATCTCTCGTTCGATTCCATGGTTTTAAGTCGATTCCAAGGAACTTGAGTGGTGATGAGTTCGAAGGGAATTTCATTCACTTTTGCGCCGAAGGACCGGGCAATAAGCGAATAAAACCATTCCATCGGCCCATTTGTCGTCCATCCTAGTGTGATGGACTTTCGAGTAAGGCGCTGCGCCAATGTTGGAGCAACCAAAGAAAAGAAAGGAAGGTTTTTTTCAACCCGCAAAAGCGATCCACATGGAATATTGACATTTTTTTTCGGTTTATATTTTTCAAGATGCTTTGCGTCAATAATGGACTTCAATTCTAGGGTTGGCAAGGCTTGGCCATGAACAATGACCTCTTTGTCATGGATAAGAACAACATGAAGAATGACATTGTTGTAGGCTGGGTCTTGATGGTGTCCATGCGCGTACCAATCGCTTGAACGCACATGCAACTCAACATTTCCCACCCAATGTACATCATCAATCTTGATTTGGGCACAAGAAAAATCAGGTCCACTTTCAATGGCGTTGTATGTTCCGGTTGAGAGCAATTGAATAGAGGTTCCATCGCATAAGTGTAGCCGATGAAATGGAATGCGTTTCGTACGCCATAAGAGATGCAGATAGTGCTCGTTCAAGATACAGTGTGAAGTAACTTGAAGATACAAAAAAAGGTGCTCGTTTGAGCACCTTTTCAACTATTCTTATCCTTTTTATTTCTTTGGAATCGGCTGAAACTGCAAGTAGATTGCTGGAGCTGCTGGAGCCGTTGCAGGGTCATACATCATATTGATGACACGTCCTTCCGTCCTACGATTCAACTGATGCAATTTTTCAAACTTAGCAGGATCCGTTTTCTTGAAGGTATTGATGTATGCTTCCGTCAAAACTACCGGTTGTCCTGTCGCTGGATCAATCCATGTGGCTGGCGTTGCTTCTCCTTTACCAACTGGGACGATACGACGTGGATCAATTCCTTTGTCTATTAAGAACTTGTAACATGCTTTCGCGCGATTTTCTGATAGCACCTGGTTGCGCTTGTCTGTATCCCGTGCATCCGTATGTGAACTCAACTCGAGAAGCATTTCAGGGTATTCTTGAAGCAAGTTGTACACAAACATCAACGAGTCATCAGAGCTGATTGTTGAATCATTCACAAATGTCCATTTTGACAATGGGTAGCGCACTTCCGGAAGACGAATTGGTTTAATTGGCATCAACTGAAGTTCTTGCACGAAATTTTGATCTTCATCCAATCCTACAGTCGTGAACGATGATCCCGTTTTATTCTCGTGGTAACCCGTTTTTGAGATGTTGATGGTATACCCAGAATTCTCAAGGATGTAACGATCTGCATTTGGTTTCTTGTCCCAGAATACGGAACCAGAAGCATTTGTCTTACCTTCCCAAGTTGCTCCGTCGTTTCCTTTCACAACAACGCGAACATCCGCTAATTTTTTCGACGCATTACCTACCTCAGAAACAATAACCTTCAAGTCAAAGAGGTTTGGAGGCAATTCGTACATATAAATGTCTGCATTGAACTTTCCATTCGGATCTTTGCGTTCTGAAGTGAAGTATCCTTTACGGTCTGTCAATTCATACAAACTATAATCATTGTTTTCAGAGTTGATTGGATAACCCAAGTTGGCAGGATTTTCCCATTTCATTGCGTCAACAACTTTTTTCGCACGGAAAATGTCCAAACCTCCAAGTCCTGGCAGACCATCTGTGGCGAACAACAAATCTCCATTCTTCGCAAATGTTGGGAACAATTCATTTCCTTTTGTATTTACTTCAGGACCCATGTTCTTCGGTGCGCCCCACCCTTTTAATTTCTTATCCCACTCACTATACCATAAATCTCTTCCTCCGTAACCGCCTGGAAGGTTAGATACAAAAATCAAGAATTTCCCATCGTCAGAAACACATGGATGTCCAACTGTGATGCTATCCGCTCCATCTGGCTTCAGTTTCAATCTCATTGTGTCAGACCACTCATTTTTCCCTTTCAATTCAGCCATCCAAATGTCGCAACCCAAATTCTGTTTATTTTCGTTTGGACAACGAGTAAAGAACATCGTTTTACCATTTCCAGTAAAGGTCGCGCTTCCTTCATGTGCTTCGGTATTGATCAACCCTGAAACATCCGCCAAACGAGGCTCACCCCAATTTCCTTTTTTGTCCAATTCGCTCACCCAAATGTCCATATACTTCTCACATGAAATTGGATCGTCAGAACCTCCGGTACTTCCATCACGGCTTGATGCAAAATACATTTGTGTTTCTTTTCTGTCTGCGAACATCGGCGCCATGTCGTAAACACGTAAGTTGATTTTTTCTTGATTCGTTACCACGTATCTTGAACGATTCGCTATGAAAGATTTGCTGTCCTTACATGACTGAATACCTACCTCACCGCGGTTGTCTGACGGAACCAATTTCAAATATTCTTCATAATTCTTTTGTGCTTTTTCAAACTCACCCATCATGCGCAGCATTTCGCCATTGTAATAGAAAATCTCTGGATTTACATCCTGATAATCCAACAACAATGCGCGGTCATACCACTCGTTTGCTTCAAGGAAATGATCCGTTAGACGGTAGCATTCAGCCGTTTTAAAAGCCATGTCAGCTTTTGTCTTTTTTGCTTGATCACCTTTGCGTGTCAACTTGGAGTAAGCAAGGCTACACTTTTCAGCGCCTTCGCAATATTTTTGACTATTAAAAAAAGAGTTCGCCTCTACAACGTACTTGTTTTGGGCATTGGAGACCATTGTAAAACCAATGAAAACGAGGCAAATAATTAGGTTGCGGTACATAAGTTTCATTTTCAGTTAGAAAATTAAAGTAGCGAAGAAAGTAATTTTTTTGCAATAATCATAGCGAAGTGCAATAAAACGTGTTCTTCCTTGCCGCCGAAGTTAACAAAAACAATTGAAATAAGTTATCTAAAAATTAATCTTCAGGAAAATCTGTACTGGAATCGTCAAGAATATTCTCTGGGGAGACATACTTCTGCCAGCGTTCGACAATGTGTTTAAAACCAGATGGTAAGTCTGAATTGAAGCGCAAATACTCTTTGGTGACTGGGTGTTCAAAACCCAAGGTTTTTGCATGCAGGGCCTGTCCGGGTATCAATGAGAAGCAATTTTCAATGAATTTCTTGTAGCTTGCCGAAGTAGTCCCTTTTAAAATGACATCACCTCCATATTCAAGATCATTGAATAGTGGATGTCCTATGTGCTTCATGTGGGCACGGATTTGATGCGTCCTACCTGTTTCTAGTCGACACTCGACCAAGGTCACCAATCCAAATCGCTGCAACACTTTGTAATGCGTAACGGCGTGTTTGCCGAATTCACCATCTGGGAAGATGGTCATCAACTTCCTATTTTTTAAAGACCTACCGATATGACCTGTTACTGTTCCATCCTCGGACACATCCCCCCAAACCAAGGCATGGTAGCGTCGTTCGGTGGTGCGGTCATAAAACTGCTTCGCCAAATAGGCAAGGGCATCTTCGGTTTTCGCAATCACCATGAGACCTGTTGTGTGCTTATCGAGTCGATGAACCAAACCTGGGCGTCCAAAATAATCCTGAATTTTGTATGGTAAATTGTCGAAATGGAACACTAGGGCATTTACCAAAGTGCCCGAATAGTTGCCATAACCGGGATGTACAACCATATTTGACTGCTTGTTGACCACCACAAAGGCATCATCTTCATAGACAATATCAATAGGGATATCTTGTGGGATGAGTTCAAATTCACGCACCGGATAAGGCAAGACCAATGACACTTCATCGCCTGGCTTCACCTTATAGTTCTGCTTTACTTTTTGACCGTTTACAACAATGTTTCCATTCTTCGCAGCTATTTGTACCTTATTTCTGGATGTGTTTGCTAAACGATCAATCAAATATTTATCAATCCGAATCATTTCCTGACCGGGATCAACTTTTATCTTAAAATGTTCAAAAAGGTCTTCTTCTTCTGTTTCGACTTCGTCGTTTGCTTCTTTCATCAGAACTTGATGACTTTTAGAGTTTGAGCAGAATTGCCTGTGCACTGCACCTTCAAGAAATATACCCCTGAGGGTTGTGCTGTCATGTCAATCGCAGAATCCAGCCCTGAATAAATTAAGCTTCCTTGAGCATTGTACAAGGAAAACGATTCCAAGGTTGATGGATCAACACGAATATTCAAGACATCAGTGAAGGGATTTGGATAGGCGACAATTGCCGTCGTCTCAACTTCTTCAAGGGCCAATTCAGCATCCAAATTTGTAGAAAAGATTGGGCGTACCATGACTGAACCAGGAATTTGTGATTGAATCCAATTGACACCGCCATCCAAACTGTAAAATGTTTTATCAGAATGATCCGTGTTTCGATCAAGTCCAATATTCAGGCGTTGAGGATCAAACTGCCTCCACCCCACGAAGAAACTCATACCCACAGCAATCTTCATTGTATCTTGAAAATAGTAGGTTTCAAAGTGATTTCTTTCCGTTCCATAGATGGGTGATCTTGGAAAGAAGATATTGTCTTCATACAACACCGCACCAGGAACACCATTGTTGTCTTCCCAAACTGTCAATAAGAAGAGTTTATCCGACACGTCTGTCACTGAGGGAACGAAATGAAATTGAACACCAATCACTGAGTCGGCTACATAGGCATCAAACTTAACCGCCAATCGTGCTTGCGCACCTGTTGGGCCATAAGCCGCTTCAGCAGTACCATCGTTGTAGCTGTAGTAATTTCCAAAGTACTGAACTCCAAACGTTGAGTCATTTTTTGCTAGATTTGGAAATTGAGCTCCTGCTATTGCAAGCAGATCAAAGGTTTGCTGATTTCCGGTTTTGGTCATGTCATAACTGTATCCTCCTGATAAATCATGGTAGGACATATATGTTTCTCGAGGACCATAATTGATATTACCCCCTGAAAGTGTCTGCGCATTCATAACGAAAGATCCTTCGGCAACTCCGCCGTAAGACACCTTCACCTCCCCATTTAAATTGTTTTCTGGAAGTGTACTTCCGTTGTGAACGGTAATGGTCAGAGAATCTGTCATGTGACCTGCTGGGCTTGCTACGAAATGATCCCAAGGCACTGAAGTATAGTCAGTCAACAAACTTCCAATTGGATAAGAAAAAGCAAAATCTTTAAAAATCGTATCTTGAAATCCAGAGAGTGCCCTCAGGTGCACATAGTCAATATGAAAGTGGTCCAAACTTCCTGATAGAGATCCGTAATTTCTGAATCTAAACTGAAATCCTTTTTTGAAGTAATCTGCAGCAGCAACATTGATATTCGCTGATTTAAAATCAGAAACCGGTGCACCAGATGTGCTCCAAACACGGTTCCATTGATCAAGATCTTTCGCGTAAAACTCCAGCACCAGGGAGTCTGAATCTTCGGGAATGTCACCAAAACCCTCCGTTTGATACAGGAAGCTGAAATACACTGAATCGCCGGCATTTAATCCCGACATATCAATCAGCTTTGAGGTTAAAACATCCGCGTAATTGGTAATCGCTGTATTGATCGCGTAGGGATAGCCATTTTCGTCCAATCCGTCAAATGTCACTACACCAAGTGATCGTGGTTCGACCGCAAATCTATAATTGTGGTAGGCATATGCATCCAACCAAAACTTTGAAGGATCACTGATTGTCATAAAAAACTGCGTTGCAGAATCTTGTGCAAATTCGGGTGAATCAATCCAAATCGTATCTGAAAGATCTCCAACGATCCCCACGGTATCGTAAATGTAGTAAGGTGGGTATAAATCGGTGGAGGCGTACACCACGGGATAGGCGCTCAGATCGCCCACCTGAAATGTCGTTGCAGGAAAATTCTGATCGACATAAGTCAATGCCGTATTGTCAAAAACGCGTCGAAAGGTTTGTTGGGCCGTATAAAAAGTGGTGTTCGGTATTGGAAGACCTGTGACATCGTCAAGGATATGGTATCTTTTGTCGGCAGTAACGCTCGGATCCGAATAATTTTGTGAATAATTCTGAAAATTATTTCTGCTGAATTCGTCAAAAAATGGGAGAGAGATGGTGTCGGTAAAATAAATAAATGTGCTATCGAAGGTGCCTGGATTGGCTTTCTCACGGGCCCTTACTTTGCCTTTCAGGTCGGGATTTCCCATCAATGGCCCCACTTCTTCTCCCTGAGAAAAGGCAGTAGAAAGGCAAAAAAGAGCACTTAGGCCAAGTAAAAGTTTTCTCATCATAGACATGTTCTTAAGGATTTTGTCCACCTCCTGAGAAATTCTTGGTTGCATTTACGGTAAACGTTGATCCCGTGGGAATCATTGCTCCTTCAATATATTCGGGCGATTGCGAATTTACACGTGCCGCCGTAGAATCCTCATAAGTCAAACATTCAGGACATTGTGGATTAAACACAAAACTCCCCAGAGCAGCTAAACGCTCTCTTGCCTCAAAAATTGTAAGGCCATACAAATCTGGAATCTGCACAGGCTCACCCATTTCATTTTTACCGACGACAAGTGTGATGATTGATCCTATTGGAATTTTCACACCTTCTTTGATAAATCGCCCCTTATACTGTTGATCCAACACAGCGCCATTGGCCTCGGATGTTGCTTTGTACACAATCCTGTATCTGAATCCTCTATTTTCCAAAATTTCCTTCGCAAACCATTCTGTCTTGCCAACAAGGCTCGGCATTTCGTGATTGTCCGTTTTTTTACTCACACTAAATTTTATGATTCGTCCCTCTTTCACAAACAATTGCGATAGTGCTGTTGGTTCTGGATTTTGACTTAGAATGGTCCCAGATGGTTTGTCTGGATCATAAATGGAATCTAAAATTTCATAGTGTAAACCCAAGGCTTCAATTTGAGCTTTCACGCTTCGCACATTTTTACCTTCGAAATTTGGTACAGGTATTTGTTCTCCGTGATGGGTATAGCTGTCCAAGTAGAAGACCGTAATGGTAATAATGGCCAAATAAGCGACCACGACCAAGCCAAGCTGCTTGAGGAAATGCTTGCTCAAAATGAACAATTTTAGCTTACCAAAAAAATCTCTCATACCCAATTCAATGAACAAATATAGCAATTTATGTCCTAGAAATTTGGTGACAACTCATGGAACTTATAGAAGTCATCGATGTAGTTGTAGGCTTCCTCTGCAGTATCCACTAAGGAAAACATCTGCATATCTGAAGCAGAAATGTTGTGTTCTTCTTCCAGCATCACTTTTTTAATCCAGTCGATTAGCCCTCCCCAATATTCTTTTCCAACAAGAACGACTGGTCGTTGATTGATTTTTTTCGTTTGAATAAGCGTCAACGCCTCAAACAATTCATCCAAGGTCCCAAATCCTCCGGGAAGGATAACGAAGGCCTGTGCGTACTTCACGAAAATGACCTTGCGCACAAAGAAATAATCAAATTCCAAGTTGTGTTCTTGATCGATGTATGGATTGTAATTTTGTTCGAAAGGCAAATCAATGTTGAGTCCGACAGATTTACCACCCCCTTGTTGTGCTCCTTTATTCGCAGCCTCCATAATCCCAGGTCCACCCCCGGTGATGACACCATACCCTGCACTTGCCAATTTTTCAGCAAGCTCAACACCTATTTGATAGTACTTATTGTCGGCATGTGTGCGCGCAGAACCGAAGATTGAAATGCAAGGACCAATCTTCGCCATGCGGTCGTATCCCTCAACAAATTCAGACATGATTTTAAAAATTGCCCAACTGTCATTGATTTTAATATCGTTCCAATCTTTTCTTACCTTATTCATATTTTCAACTTTAGATCATTTATAGCCAGCAACTTTTCCTGCCTCAAAATCACATGTAAAAGTACACTTTCAGTGCATGACGCTCCTAGTCCTTTCAAATCTTTTTTCAACACCTTCATCCGATTATTGCCCCTTTTGATCTACTTTCGGGATGCATGAAGCAGCTATTCATACTCAATACGCTCCTGATCCTTTCATTTAACGGATTGTCACAGGCAAAAGTCTTTGATTTTTCTGACACGCTCAACACGCCTCGCGCCATTGGTGTTGCCAGTGTGAGCGGAGGAATTTGGGCAGGCAGTATGATTGGTCTTTCCAACCTGTGGTACAAGGATGTTCCAAAGTCTAAATTCCACACCTTTGATGACCACAAAAATTGGCTACAGATGGACAAAGCGGGACATTTTTATACCGCGAATAAAATTGCACTCTTGACAGGAAATGCCTTTCGTTGGTCGGGAATGAATGTAAAAACTGCCGCACTCATCGGTACAGGAATTTCTCTGGGTTATCAAACAACCCTAGAGCTTTTGGACGCCTACAGCGCAGAATGGGGATTTTCTTGGTCGGACGTGGCAGCGAACACCCTAGGGGCAGGATTCTATCTTGGACAAGAGTTACTTTGGCAGGAACAACATTTTCTATTAAAATTTTCAGCTCACCCTAGTGAATTTGCAACACTTCGCCCTTCTGTCTTGGGGTCCTCCTTTGCCGAACGGCTGCTAAAAGATTACAATGGCCAAACGTATTGGTTGTCATTTAATCCAACGCAATTCATTCAAAACAGCAAATTTCCTGCGTGGATTTGTCTTTCCTTAGGCTACAGTGCACATGCGAAAATCGTTGGGGATCAAGACACGTATACCGACAACACCGGAAAAAAATATGTTGCGCAGCGCGAATTTCTTTTCTCCTTGGACATTGATTTCAGCCGAATCCCTGTAAAAAGACCTTGGCTAAAAACTGTTTTGAAGCAACTGAATTATGTGAAGATTCCTTTCCCTGCCTTGCTCATGCGTGACGGGAAATTGACAGCCGTGCCCCTCTATTTCTAGGTCAGCTTAGTTTTTAAGCAATTCCGCTCGAAATTCAAAAGTAACGACATTTCCTTCCTTTGCATCAGGTTTCATTCCGAATTTCGTTCTGTCAATGGTCGATTTCCCAACGATGATGGGTGCTCCAGATTCACTCTTGCCCACATATTTGACATCTACGTTCAATGGCAGACGAACCCCACGTAGCATGAAAAACCCCTTCAATGTCATTGCGTCATTCAAAGACGACATTGATTTCGCTTCAAAACGCATGTCCGGAAATTTTGACACATTAAAATACGTTTCTTCCACCAATGACTCGTCGCGGTAGGCATTGAAGGTTGTGAGTTGGTTCAAAGGGAGATTGATATCAAAACGGGACTTTTCAATTTCTGAATCCACACGCACGGTACCAGAAAACTGCTTTATTGCTCCCTTGGTGATCCCGCCTTTCGGCCCCAATTGAAAGGTAACTTGTGCATGAGACGGATCGATTCGGTACTCACCAACTAGTTCGCTCCAAGACAAGCCCTTCTGATCAAATACACTTGGTGCTGTTTCGGCTTCCTTTCCTCTGCCTTCAGATTTCTGATTCCCCTCAACAGGCAAAGTAGACAAGGCCAACTCTTCTGTATTTAAGGTTAGCTCAGCCACCTTAACTCCTGTGGCAATCAAAAGTGGCGCAATCAACAAGGCGTTCGAATGTTGTCCATTGGTAAAAAAGACAATAGCAAAACCAATCATTCCCGCCACATAGCTGTCCATTCCACCTAAATCTGACTTGATCGTTCCGAAATAAGCCAATGCAGCCAATATACCAGTAAACAATACAGAAAACCCAATTCGTTGGGCAATGAAGGCAGGTCTCTCCTTTGAAATTTGAGTGACAATTCTTCCACCAAAAATCCCAACAAACAACCCAAGAATATTTTTACCCAAGGTAATGTCCACCGCAAGCACCTCTCCAACAGAAAGGATCAAGGGCAAGGTCGCCAAGAGCAAAAAGGCGCTTGTTTGACCTAGTGCACTTTTTTCTCTAAAAAAATCACCCGCAGCAAAAGAACACGCTATGACAAGCAGTCCTACCGGTCCACCAAAAAAGTAAGCTCCAAAGATCACTATTCCAGCCCATAAGTATTCAAATGATCGTTCATGGTGACTTGACTCCCCTCCGAAAAACTTGGCAAAATAAAGGGCTTTAAGATGCGCTAAGTCGTGAAGGAAAAAGGCCAATGCCATGACAACAAGAATGGGGTATTCTGTTGCATACATGAAATTATAGCGTTCCACTTCATGGGGAATCAGCATCAATATCGGGACAACAACGATGTAACCAAAAAGTCGAATAAGGAAGTGATAGGATTGAATTTTAAAAAACGACAATCCAAAGTTTAGCAAAAGCCATCCGCCTAAAATAGCAGAAAGACAATAGCTATCATACCCCTGGACCATAGCGATTACAGACAATGATAAGAGTAAAATCGCCGTCCTTTTCTTCAAGAAAAATGCAGCAATACATGCGGGAAGAAAGATGAGAAAAGTAATCATGGTGTGAGGATTAATAGCCTTTCGAAGTTACGACAATCTAAGCAAATGTAAATGAAGAAAATTGTGATCCGTCACGCTTTCTATGCTAACCGAGCGATTGATTTTTCAATGCAAGCTGAGACAATTTTACGAAGTATGGTTTGTTGAGATTTTCCTCCATCGTCACGAGATGTTGCATGCGGTGGCAATCAGAACCTATGAAATCAACCAAGTTTTGATCTATTAATTTTTCGGCTTGCTTGCGCACTTCGGGTCCATAATTTCCTGTTAGCGAATTGATGTTGACCTGAATTTGTGCCCCTTTATCCCGATACTCTTTGGCTTTTTCTGTTGATCCGTGAAAATAAGGATAGCGTTCAAAATGTGCGAGGACTGGCTTATATCGTGCCATCTGCATTTCAAAAAACAAGAGGTCATCATACACCGGCGGAGTGTGGAATGAAAACTCCACCAACACGTATTGATCACCAAATGTCATCACCTCGCGTTTCTTCACAAGATTCACCAAATAATCGTCGAAATAGTATTCTGCTGCTGCATCAATCTCGATTTTCAATCCATGTTTGTTGGCTTCTACACGCACCTCATCCAAGCCTTTAAGAATGATCTCTGGCGTATTGTTGTAAACTTCCGACATGATGTGTGGCGTAGTAATGACTTTACGATAGCCCAGATGCTCAAACTTTGCAAGCATGGCGATGGTCTCGTCCATGGAATTTGACCCATCATCAATACCCGGGATCAAATGACTGTGCATATCTACACCAATCAATGAAAGGTCAAATGGCAATACTTCTTGTTTTTTAAAAAAAGAAAAGAGTCCCACGATCAACGGTTCTGGTACATGTTTTCATAGTAGGCACGGTAGGCTCCAGAAGTAATTTGCTCCACCCATTCCGAATTTGCCAAGTACCAATCTACAGTGCTTTCCAATCCTTCTTCGAAGGTAATGGATGGTTTCCAACCAAGCTCTGATGCCAACTTCGTGGCGTCGATAGCATAGCGCATGTCGTGGCCTTTTCGATCGGTCACATAGGTGATTAATTTTTCAGATTCTCCTGCTGCCCTTCCCAATTTTTCATCCATCAAGCGACACAGAAAGAATACCAAATCGATATTTTTCCATTCGTTCAATCCACCGATATTGTACGATTGACCAAACTCCCCCTTGTGAAAAATGACATCAATCGCTTTCGCGTGATCTTCTACCCACAACCAATCGCGAATGTTATCACCCTTCCCATAAATAGGCAAAGGTTTAAGTTCACGAATGTTATTGATCATCAATGGAATTAACTTTTCAGGAAAATGATGTGATCCGTAATTGTTCGAACAATTGGACAACTTAACCGGCAAGCCATACGTATGAAAATAAGCCCTTACAAAATGATCTGAAGATGCTTTTGATGCCGAATATGGACTTCTTGGATCGTAGGGTGTTTCTTCAGTAAACAATCCTTCGTCGGATAAACTCCCATACACCTCATCGGTTGATACGTGATGAAAGACATGAGATTCATTGTTCTTCCATTGATTTTTTGCTTCCTGCAATAGATTCACCGTACCCACGACATTGGTCATCACGAATTCCATTGGGCCTTCGATCGATCTATCAACGTGCGATTCGGCAGCCAAGTGAATCACATCACTAATGTCAAAATCTGCAAATACCTTTTGAACATCAGCTGCAGAAACGATATCTCCCTTTACAAACGCATAATTTACCGCACCTTGAACATCCGTTAAATTCTGAAGATTTCCCGCATACGTCAATTTATCAAAGTTGATAATGCGGTAGTTTGGATATGTCTTCACGAACAAACGAACGACATGAGAACCGATAAATCCTGCCCCGCCTGTAATCAATATTGTTTTATCAAAAGTCATCGAAAGCGCTTAGAGTGACCAATATTCTAAATCCTTAATTTTATTTCTAAAGATTCCCTTCACATCAACAAAAACACCTGAACCATCAGTCAACATCCCTTTGAAATCCGATTCTATCATTTGTTGGTATTCTTTATGGTTCACTGCAACAATGATGGCATCGTAATCATTGGCTGCTTTTTCGAGCAAACCAACACCGTATTCGTGTTTCATTTCATCAGATGAAGCATGTGGATCAATCAAATCAACATGCACTTGGAAGGACACCAATTCAGAAACGATATCGATCACCTTTGAATTGCGAATATCGCTGACATCTTCTTTAAATGTTGCCCCCATCACCAACACTTTCGCATCTTGAATGTGTTTTCCACGTGCAATGATTTTCTTCACTGTTTGCTTTGCGATATAAAAGCCCATGGAATCATTCACATAACGACCACTCGTAATTACTTTCGAATGATACCCTGCCAACTGTGCTTTGTGAGTCAGGTAATATGGATCTACACCGATGCAATGACCACCAACAAGTCCTGGAGAGAACTTCAAGAAGTTCCACTTAGTACCTGCTGCTTCGAGCACATCAAAGGTGTTTATTTTCAATTTATTGAAGATGATTGAAAGCTCATTGATCAAGGCAATGTTGACATCGCGCTGTGTGTTTTCAATGATTTTTGCGGCTTCAGCTACCTTGATTGAAGGCGCGCGGTGAACTCCGGCATCTACAACCAACTCATATACTTTTGCAATTTGGTCTAAAGACACATCACAGCATCCAGAAACCACTTTAATCACATTGCGTAGCGTATGTTCTTTGTCTCCTGGATTGATTCGTTCGGGAGAATATCCCACCATGAAATCGTCCTTAAATTTAAGTCCACTTTCGGCTTCAAGCACTGGAATACAATCTTCTTCGGTACACCCCGGATATACTGTTGATTCAAAAACGACATAATCCCCTTTCTTCAATACTTTACCAACCGTCGCACTCGCACCAAGCAAAGGCTTTAAATTTGGAAGATTGGCATCGTCGATAGGTGTCGGAACAGCCACAACATAGAAAGTGACATCACGCAAGTCGTTCAAGTCACACGTAAATGCGATGTCACATCCTTCAAAAGCCGATGACTCAAGCTCATTGCTTGGGTCGATGTTGTTTTTCATGAGGTCCACACGTTCTTGATTGATGTCAAATCCAACCACTTGAATTTTACGTGCGAATTCCAATGCGATGGGTAATCCAACGTAACCAAGACCGATTACAGCGATCTTTGTTTCCTTTTGAATCAATTGATCAAAGATTAAATTGCTCATTTCTAACTTTATAGATTCGTTCAATAATCTCGACGACTTTTAATCCTTCTAGAGCATTTGTAGTAGCCGAAGTTCTTCCCTTCAATGTCTCAATGACATTTCGAATGACAAAGTTATGGTTTGCTGCGGAACCTTTGTATGCTCCGTAATCATTTCCTGGATTTGTTGGTGCCAATTCGGGCATTTCATAGCCCTCAATGTTGCAAATTTCTACCTCATTCATGTACTGTCCTCCGATCTTCACACTTCCCTTTTTTCCGATGATAGTAATCGAACTCTCAAGGTTTTGCATAGCTACGGATGTTGAATAATTGATGCTTCCCATGCCCCCATTTGTGAAGTCAAAACTGACAAATCCAGAATCTTCAAAATCTGTTATATTTTTATGCGTAAAGTCTGCAAATTTTCCTTGAATGTTGTCGATATCGCCAAAAAGCCAGTACATGATGTCGATAAAATGGGAAAATTGGGTGAACAAAGTACCTCCATCAAGGTCTTCAGTACCTTTCCATCCGCCTTGTTTGTAATAGCGCTCGTCACGGTTCCAATAACAATTCAGTTGAACCATGAAAATTTCACCCAAAACTTCTTTTTCTATCAACTCTTTGATCCAAACAGAAGGTGGAGAATACCTATTTTGCATGACACAGAAGACCTGCTTGGAAACCTGCAATGACTTAAAGATCACTTTCTCACAACTGTCTTTGGTCAAGCCCATTGGCTTTTCACAGACCACATGCTTTTTCGCATTAAGGGCGGCCAAACTTTGAGCGGCATGAAAACCATTGGGAGTGCAGACATTCACCACATCGAATTCCAATCCTGAAGACAGCACCTCATCAAAGGTGTGGTAAAATGGGACATTCCAATCGGCAACGCCACACTCTTCTTTCGAGCGAACATCGACCATCGCTACCAATTCGCCTTCCTCATCGCGACGAATCATTTCCGCGTGACGCTTGCCAATGTGTCCGGCACCAATCACGACAAAACGTATTTTATTATCTGCTGCCATACTTCTTTTTGTCTCTTTCAATATTAACGAATGCGATTTACTTCGCTTCCTTTTAATTCATATTCTTGGCCACTTTCATGGCAGCTTGCACGACCATTTTCATCAAATGACAGACGATGTCCATATTCACTCACCCAACCTATCTGACGTGCTGGATTTCCAACTACGAGCGCATACGCAGGAACCGTTTTCGTCACCACCGCACCTGCACCGATGAATGCGAAAGCTCCTATATCATGTCCACACACGATGGTCGCATTGGCACCAATGCTTGCACCTTTTCCCACATGTGTTTTTGAGTATTGCTCACGGCGATTTACAGCACTTCGCGGATTGATCACATTGGTAAAAACCATGGATGGTCCTAAAAACACATCGTCTTCGCAATTCACTCCTGTGTAGATGGACACGTTGTTTTGAACTTTCACATTATTTCCCAAATGTACATCTGGAGAAATCACCACATTTTGTCCTATGTTACAGCGCTCGCCAATGACACAAGCAGGCATGATGTGTGAAAAATGCCAAATTTTTGTTCCCTCACCGATGCTGCATCCCTCATCGACCACAGCTGTTTCGTGTGCAAAATAAGCCATCAGCGAATAATGTATTTGTCGAAGTCGTTGTGATCGGTCTGTTCCAACTCTTCTTGGGTTAAACTCTTAAAATAGTCGTAGGTAATTTTCAATCCTTCAGCGCGATTTACCTTAGGCTCCCAGTTTAATAGTGCTTTCGCACGAGTAATGTCTGGTTGACGCTGTTTTGGATCATCGACTGGCAAATCTTTGTAAACGATTTTCTGGTCCGAACCCGTCAATTGAATAATTTCTTCCGCAAACTCTCGAATAGATATTTCATCAGGATTTCCAACATTCACAGGCATGTGATAGTCGCTGTGCAACAAACGAACAATGCCTTCCACCAAATCATCGATGTAACAGAACGAACGTGTTTGAGATCCATCGCCAAAAACAGTAATGTCCTCCCCCCTCAAGGCCTGACCGACAAACGCAGGCAAGGCACGACCATCGTTCAGTCGCATGCGCGGCCCGTAGGTATTGAAAATTCGTATGATCCGTGTTTCCAATCCATGGTAATTGTGGTAAGCCATGGTAATGGCTTCTTGAAAACGCTTTGCTTCATCGTACACGCCTCTGGGACCAACAGGATTGACATTCCCCCAATAATCTTCATTTTGAGGGTGAACTGCCGGATCGCCATACACTTCTGATGTCGATGCGATAAGTACGCGAGAACCCTTTTGTTTTGCCAGTCCCAAGCAATTGTGAATGCCTAAAGATCCAACCTTCAATGTTTGAATTGGTATTTTTAGATAATCAATTGGACTCGCGGGCGATGCAAAATGAAGGATATAATCCAATTTGCCTGGCACATGAATAAACTTGGAGACATCATGGTTGTAGAATTCAAAATTCTCCAACTTAAAGAGGTGCTCAATATTTTTAAGACGACCCGTAATGAGATTGTCCATACCGATAACATGGTACCCATCTTTCACAAAACGATCACAGAGGTGGGAACCTAAAAATCCTGCCGCTCCCGTGATCAATATGCGTTTTTGATCCTTCATGGCTTATGCATTAATTGTCCGTCTTCCGATGGAATTGTAATAGAACCCTTTTTCTGTCATTTCGTCCACATCGAACAAGTTGCGGCCATCAAAAATCACTTTATCCTTCATAAGGTCAGTCATACGCTGAAAATCAGGATTTCTAAAAATGCCCCACTCGGTACAAATGATAAGTGCATCTGCCGCTTGCAACGCGTCGTATTCCGAACTGGAGAATTCAATCGAATCTCCAAAGTGCTGCTTTACATTTGGCATTGCCTCTGGGTCATAACTTGAAATGCTTGCTCCATGATTCAATAAGTCTTGGATAATCTCCAACGCTGGAGCTTCGCGAATGTCATCCGTATCTGGTTTAAAGGCCAGTCCCCAAATGGCTATTTTCTTGCCTGTAAGATTTCCTCGGAAATAATTTTTCACTTTTGGCAAAAGCACTTTCTTCTGGTCATCATTTATTTCGATCACAGCCTGTAGAATCCGAAAGTCAAAATCATTTTCTTTTCCTGACTTCACGAGGGCTTGCACATCTTTGGGGAAGCAGGATCCTCCGTAGCCGATGCCTGGAAACAAAAAACGTTTTCCGATGCGGTCATCAGAGCCAATCCCAATGCGGACCTTATCCACATCCGCACCGACCAACTCACAAAAATTCGCCACCTCATTCATGAAGGTAATCTTCGTTGCCAAGAAGGAGTTCGCTGCATATTTTGTCAATTCCGCTGAACGTTCATCCATAAAGATGATTGGGTTTCCTTGTCGAACGAAAGGCTTGTACAATTGCTCCATGACCTTGCGCGCGCGATCAGAACTTGCACCAATCACAACGCGATCTGGCTTCATAAAGTCACTTACAGCAAAACCCTCTCGCAAAAATTCAGGGTTTGATACCACATCAAATTGGCAACGTGCGTTTTTCGCTATTGCCTCTTTTACTTTATCTGCTGTTCCAACAGGAACTGTGCTTTTATCAACGATGACCGCATAATCTGACAGTAAATGTCCTAATTGATCGGCGACACCGAGGATGTATCTCAAGTCAGCCGAACCATCTTCTCCTGGAGGAGTAGGAAGCGCTAAAAAAATAATTTCTGCGCCCTTGATTCCTTCCGTTAAATTCGTTGTGAAATTTAAGCGCTCGGTGCGCAAATTCCGATCGAACAAAACATCTAGATTGGGTTCGAATATGGGTAGTTCCCCTTTGAGCATTCGCTCGACCTTCTTTTCATCGATATCAATACATACCACTTGATTCCCTGTTTCAGCAAAACAAGTACCTGTAACGAGGCCTACATACCCTGTCCCAACAACTGCGATTTTTTTCATAGGTATCTAACTAAGTAGCGGCAATAAATTCTGCCACTGTTGCACAAATAAGCTCCAATTGTTCCTGGTCCATCTCCGTATGAATGGGCAAGGACATTACGCAAGATGTCAATGCATCCGTTATTGGCAACACCGTATCTGCACTTCCGAAAGCAGAGAACATCTTCTGCCTGTGAGCAGGTACAGGATAATAAATCATTGAAGGTATTTCTTTTGTTGCAAGGTAAGCTACGAGTTCATCGCGATCTATACCTGTCAATTGCATCGTATATTGATGGAACACATGCAGTGACTGAGCACCTCGCACCGGTGTTTTAATCTGTGGATATTCAGCAAAAAATGCGTCGTAGTGATCCGCCACTTTTCTTCTTGCTGAAATATAGGTGTCCAAACGTGGTAGCTTTATGCGAAGAACGGCTGCTTGAATGGTGTCTAAACGTGAGTTACACCCAACAACATCGTGGTAATAGCGCTGACTTTGTCCGTGGTTAGCGATCATTCTCATCTTAGCCGCAAGCTCATCGCTGTTGGTGCAAATCGCACCGCCATCTCCGTAGCATCCTAGATTTTTTGATGGGAAGAATGAAGTACAACCGATGTCACCAATGGTACCGGTCTTAGAAACCGAACCATCGTTGTGGTAATAGTCACTGCCAATCGCTTGTGCATTGTCTTCTACGACATGTAGATTATACTCCTTTGCAATCTCCATGATGGCATCCATATTGGCTGCTTGACCATATAAATGCACGGGAACAATCGCTTTTGTTTTTTCAGTGATGGCAGCACGAATGGCAGCTGCATCGATGCAAAACGTATCCGTATCCACTTCAACAAATACAGGCTTTAATCCGAGTAAAGCCATCACTTCTGTTGTTGCGATGTAGGTAAAAGATGGGGTAATCACCTCGTCGCCTGGTTTTAAATCCAAGGCCATCAATGCAATTTGAAGCGCATCTGTCCCGTTGGCACATGGAATCACATGCTTAACGCCTAGATATTCTTCCAATTCTTTTTGGAACAATTGAACATCTGGACCGTTGATAAATTGCGCATTTTCAATGACATTCATCAGTGCCGCATCAACCTCTGTTTTGATCTGCTGGTACTGTGTCATCAGATCGACCATTTGAATCTTTTTCATTCAAGAATGCAATTAATCAGTTCAAGTCAACAAAGGTACGAATTCAAGGGTGATATTGAGAAAAGTCGAAGAAAAAATGGATGTCTCAAAACGATTGTTCCCGCAACTTATGCTTCTCATCACGACATTTTCATCGTTTTTAACATGCACATTGTAAAATGACCTTAAATTTGGAGCATGTTGAGGAAAATTGTTTTACTTACGTTCATTATCCTATCGCTTTCTGCTATTGCGCAGCGGAACGTCACAGACTCCATTATTGGAACACCTTGGGTAGGTGTTCATTATGGAGGAAACTGGACGGGTGGCGATTTGGCCAATCGCTATGGTTACCTCAACCATCTTGGATTTATGGCGGGATACAAAACCAAAAAGAACCTGTATTTGGGCATGGAGGCCAATTTCATTTTCGGAAATGAACTCGACACCTCACTGAATCATATTTTTGACCATTTGGTAGATTCGTATGGAAACATCACCGACGTGAATGGTGACATCGCTAAAGTATTGGTTTACTCAAGAGGAATGCATATGAACCTTTCCATAGGCAAAGTCATTCCCGTGTTGTCCACAAACAACAACTCTGGAATTTTCTTGCATGGTGGCATAGGCATCTTGGTGCACCACTTGCGCATTGAAACGCAAGATCAGGTGATTCCGCAATTGGAACTTGACTACAAAAAGGGCTATGATCGTTTGTCCGTCGGACCAAATTTTCATCAATTTGTGGGGTATGCATTCCTTGCTGATGGCGGATATTATAACTTTTACGGGGGATTCTATTGTCAACAGGGATTCACTAAAAATCAGCGCACGATTAACTTCGATCAACCCGATGTGCCTGTGTCTAAAAAAACCATGTTTGACCTCCAATATGGATTTAGATTGGGCTGGTTCATTCCGTTTTACAAGCGAGAAGTCAAAGATTACTACTTCGACTGATGCATTGCTTGTACAACATCAGCATTCACCTTTTCGGACTTTCCATTCGTGTGGCTTCGCTTTTTAGTCCCAAAGCAAAGGAATGGGTGAAGGGCCGCAAGCACTATTTTAGACAAATTCCTAAGTCAAATTCCAAACCTGTCCTTTGGTTTCATTGTGCTTCACTTGGTGAATTTGACATGGCCATTCCCGTGATGAACGAACTGCGCGCATCGCATCCAAACCACACGATTCTCGTTACCTTCTTCTCCCCTTCCGGGATGCAGCATTACCACAAAAGAACGCATCCCGCCGACCTTGTCCTTTATTTGCCTTTAGACACTCCAAAGAATGCGCACCGTTTCGTGTCGCACTTTAAACCCGAAAAGGCCTTTTTTGTGAAGTATGAATTTTGGGCAAATTACCTTGACGCATTAAAAAATTCAGGTGCCAAGGTTTTTTCCATTTGCACCTTGCTCCGCCCCGACCATCGGTTTTTTCGCTGGTATGGTGGATTTTTTCGGCGAGCACTGCGCAACTTCGATCATTTCTATGTTCAAAATGAGTCGACACGTACATTGCTCCATTCCATTGGCATTCAACAAGTGACAATCACGGGAGACACCCGCTATGACAAAGTTATCGAAACAAGAGAAAAGCAAGAAGCGAATCCTAGAATTGACGAATTTTTACAGGGAGAACAAGCCATTATTTTTGGAAGCACCTGGCTAGAGGACGAAGTCATCATTCTTCCTTGGGTTGAGGCACATCCTTCCATTAAATGCATTATCGCTCCGCATAACATTGATGCCGCTCACGTTCAATCGTTGCAAAAATCGTTCGGTGACAGATGCGTTCGGTTCACAGAAAAACACACTGAAGATTGTCAAGTCTTGATCTTGGACACCATCGGACATCTGTCAAGTGCCTATGGGTCTGCGAAGATTGCCTATGTCGGAGGTGGATTTTCTGGTAAGCTGCACAACATTTTAGAGCCCGCTGTGTATGGCATTCCAGTAATTTTCGGTCCAAAATTTAATCGCTTTCCGGAAGCGCAACAGTCCATCGATGCAGGAATTGGATTTTCCGTATCAGACACGAAATCGTTTTCAGAAACGATAACTGATGTCACAAATCGTTTGAGTGAAATCAAAATCGAAGCTGATGCACTGATTCAACAAAACGCTGGAGCCGCAAGGCGCATTGCTGAACATCAACGATTGAATTATCCTGTCCAATTTAGCCATTCCAGCTAAGTACCTCCAATTGTTCGTTAGACCGAGTCCCAAAAGACAACTGTACCTCACGAATTATCCGATCGATGGACGCCCATTTCGTTGTTCGGTGTCCCGCTAGAGCAATAATTTCGCGCGCTGGATACGTATGACTTGCCCCCGATCGAATGTGTTTCAGTCCGTCACGTTGCTCGTTGGTCATTCGATGAAACTCAGGCACCAAGGTGTAGCCCCCATCTTGGTCTACCATATTCATGAGTAAGTCCACATTGCCGCCCTCATAACTCCAATTGGCAGTTTCCTTTCCTTCTTGAATGCCACAGAAACTCACCATTTGTGTCCGCAAGCAATTTCCTTTCGTCAAAAGCCATGGATGCAAATCGGTCAATTGTTCGATCTCAATCTCTGAAGTTTGAATTTCCTTTGTGTAGGCCATTATTTCCTCGTGATACAATGGAATCGTACGAAAAGAGGGATCTCTCACTGGCCCAGCGAGAATGGCAAGATCAAGTTCTTTATTCATCATGGCCACCAATAAATCGCGTGTTCTCATTTCCTCGATGACCAACTGTACCCCAGGAAGTTGTGCTTTCCATTTCGTGAACAATTCTGGAATGAGATAGGCCGCCACCGTGGGAATAATGCCCATTCTGATTTCCTCCTTATATGTACCGTTCCATTTGGCGGTCATAGTTTCTAGGCGCTGCTCCTCGTTCAGGATATCACGCAACACAGGAATCAATTCTTGCCCAAAGAGTGTCAGTTCCACCGGATTTCTGTCGCGGTCAAATACGACATGTCCGAGCAGTTGTTCTGCTTTTTTTACCTGCATCGAAAGCGTTGGCTGCGTCACATGGCAAAGTTCACTTGCGCGAACAAAATTTCTGGTTTCACTCAGCACCACCAGATAGTGCATTTGTTGGATGGAAAGCATATAGACAAATTCAATGGGAGTATAAATATAATTGAAAAAGACTATGCCTATGGTGACATAACTTCGAACCAATGAATTAATTACTAAAACGAAAGACCATGAAAAAATTAATCCTCCGTTTGAAAAGACGCATTTTCAAGAAACCGAAGCATCAACTTGTCATCGTTAAAAAGGAAGCAGAAAGCATAGCCGAATCCATGGGAGTCGATATGTTTCGCTTTTCAATGCTCGAACAGATCTGCATTGTATCGCGCCATGAAAGCACAAGTAAGGTTTCTTGTTTCCAAAAAATCATTTCGCATTGTGAAAACACGAATGAAATCGTTTTAATGATTTACTTGTTCGATAAAATTCTAGAAAATTACTACGAACAAGTGCGGATGGCTCACTTGAATTGAGTCGAATTCACAAGCAATCAACTCATCGATTCATCCTATCACGAAATAGATTTAATCGATAAAAACTATTAGAACAACCCACTAATTTTGTTTCACAAAAAAATTAAAAAACATGTCTAAATTGATCCAAATAACCCAAGAAAATATCAATGAGATTCTGAATGAATCTGAAAAACTCGTGGTGCTTGATTTTTATTCCCCAGGGTGCATACCATGTGAAAATCTAATGCCCATTCTAGAAGATCTAGCAGATGAATATTCAGAAAAGGCAATCTTTGCAAAAATAAATGCCCGGGAATTCGAAGTCATATGCATTGAACATCGCATTATATCCGTACCGAATATCCTTATGCTGAAAAATGGCAAAGTGATTCAGCGACTTTTAGGACTAGAAACAAAATCATTCTTCAAAAAACACCTCGACGCATTGATTTAATTTTTCAACTTCGTCGTATGTATTCGAACCGAAAAGCAGTAAATTTGTTATCACTTATATAAATCAACAATTCAATTTAAAATGGGAGTATTAGTAGGCAAAAAAGCACCGTCTTTCAAGGCGTCAGCAGTAGTTAATGGAGGAGAGATCGTGAGCGACTTTTCATTGGACCAATACATTGGTAAAAATCATGTGATTTTCTTCTTTTACCCGAAAGATTTCACGTTTGTATGTCCATCTGAGTTGCATGCATTTCAAGCGAAGTTGGCTGATTTCGAAGCACGCGGCGTTAAGGTTGTCGCATGTTCAACAGACACAGAAGAATCGCACTGGGGATGGTTGCAAGTACCTAAAAACAAAGGAGGAATCGAGGGTGTTAAATACCCAATCGTTGCCGATACATCAAAAACAATCTCAGAAGCTTTCGGTGTTCTTGCCGGAGAATATGAGTACGACATGGAGGGTGCTTTGACCGCTTCAGGACCAATGATCGCTTACCGTGGCTTGTTCTTGATCAACAAAGAAGGTGTGGTTATGCACCAGTTGGTCAACATGTTCCCATTGGGACGTAACGTTGACGAAGCACTCCGCATGGTGGATGCACTTCAGTTCTTCGAAGAAAACGGCGAAGTATGTCCAGCAAACTGGCAAAAAGGTGACGAAGGAATGAAAGCGAGCTTTGATGGCGTTGCTGATTACCTTGCTGCGCATTAAGCATAAACGAAATGTAAAAGAAAAGCTGCCGAGAGGTGGCTTTTTTTTTGACAAAAGACTTCGAAGAAGTTACTAATTACTAATGACGAGTTACTAATGACGAGTTACGAGTTTGTTGGCTCCACCGCGGCTTTTTTTTGTGGGAAAAAGACTTCGGAGAAGTTACTAATTACTAATGACGAGTTACTAATGACGAGTTACGAGTTTGTTGGCTCCACCGCGGCTTTTTTTTTGGAAAAGACTTCGAAGAAGTTACTAATTACGAGTTACGAGTTTGGTGGCTGAGGTGCGAAAGCAGTCTCGAAGCCACGAGTTATGAATGTTTGGTGAGTCGACACTCATCAAAAAAAAATCCCCTCGTGGAGTGCCTGTCCCGCGAAGAACGCTGTGGGAGGGATTAAGGGGTGGTTTATAAATGCTTCCTAAGCTATAACGCAGGTGCCAATACCAGAGAAGTTCACTAAAATTCGCTTTTGATGTTCCGCCCCAGTGGCTTTTCCGCAGCGAAGGTGAGCGAGCAAAACTTGAACATAATTCAAAATGACCAAAAGTACACTGTGCAATTTAGATCAAACATAAACGTGGTTTTAGTCGGACAACAATGATTACGAATGACGATTTCCGAGTTACAAATGACGAGCACTAATGACTAAAAAGGAAAGAGGTTCAACTTATGGGTAGGACCTTTTTTAATGTCAACTTTTTTCCATTTTTTCAACTCAAACACTTTTTCTAAATCAACTTTTTCAATAACTTAAGTAGAAAATTGATTTTTCATGTTACCCACTATTCACCTCAATCGCCAGGAAATTGGCTTAAAAACCTACTATTACATCACCTTTCCATTCAACCGGAATTTGTATGCTTTGTTTCGTTCATTCGAACATGTTCATTGGGATAAGTACGAAAAATCATTCGTATTTGACAAGAACGATTTGTCCATTGATTCACTACTTTCCCACGTTGAAGGAAAGGCGCTTCTTGAATTTCGTGAGAAACGATTAGAAAGTGTAGAATACAAGCGATCTCATTTGCGTCCTTCAGATTTTTTGGAACCCCTGGATGACATAAAGTCGCATGAAATTGTGCGTTTCGAGCATTATTTGCAATCAAAGCGCTACAGTTCGAATACTATAAAAGTTTACGCTGAAACCTTGCGCGTCTTTCTGCGCTACTTCGCGAGCAAAGCGATTGAAGAAATTAGCAATGACGACCTCATCGCTTTCAACAACGATTATATTTTGAAGAATAATTTTTCTTCTTCCTTTCAAAACCAGCTTGTGAATGCCGTGAAGTTGTACTACTCGGCGATTCAGCATAAAAAAATAGATGTGGAATTGGTGCATCGACCACGTCGAGAGAAAACCTTACCGAATGTGCTGAGTAAAGAGGAGGTGAAAAGCATACTTGACGCGCCATATAATTTAAAACATCGGGCTATGCTATCTATGATTTATTCTTGCGGATTACGACGCAGTGAATTATTGAATTTAACCAAACTTGATATTGATTCAAAAAGAATGGTTGTTATTATTCGAATGGCGAAAGGAAAAAAAGACAGAATCGTACCGTTATCGCCTAAAATTTTGATTTTACTGCGTGATTATTATAAGAGCTATAAACCCAAACATTTTCTATTTGAAGGTCAAGATGGTGGCAGATACAGTGAGAAAAGTTTAGAAAATGTTTTTAAACAGTCACTTTTAAAGGCTAGAATTGAGAAGCCAGCAACCATGCACTGGTTGAGACACAGTTACGCTACACATTTATTAGAAAGTGGTACTGACTTGAGATACATTCAAAATTTACTTGGACACAAAAGCAGCAAGACCACAGAGATTTACACGCATGTTAGTACGAAGAATATTCAAAACATACGAAGTCCCTTCGACGATTTGGAATTAAATTAAACCTTATATTTAACTAATGAATACTATTAAATTATTTGAAAGCAAAAACATCCGTTCTGTTTGGAATGAAGCAGAAGACAAGTGGTATTTCTCAGTACATGATATTGTTTTTATCTTAACTGATAGCAGTGATGTGAAGCAATATGTCAAAAGGATTTTAAGCAGAGATTCTTCTCTAAAGTTGAAGTGGGGTACAATTTGTACCCTAGTAGAAATGAAAGCGGCTGACGGAAAGAATCGAAAAATACTTGCCGCCAATAGCCAAGGATTACTTAGAATAATTCAATCCATTCCTTCACCCAAAGCGGAACCATTTAAGCTTTGGCTTGCCCAAGTAGGTTCTGAAAGAATTGAAGAGATTGAAAATCCAGAATTAGCAATTCAACGTACCAGAGAAACCTACAAGTTGAAAGGATATTCGGATGAATGGATAGAAAAACGAATGAGGAGTATTGCGATTCGTGAAGAATTAACAGAAGAATGGTCTGAACGAGGAATCAAAGAGCAGAAAGAATATGCAATTCTTACAGCACAAATTTCAAAAGCAACCTTCGGATTAACTCCTTCTGAGTACAAAGAAGTAAAGAATTTAAAGACAGAAAATCTTCGGGATCATATGACTGATTTAGAACTGATTTTCTCAATGCTAGGCGAAGCATCAACAACTGCGATAGTAAAAACGCAGAATCCGCAGGGATTTACAGAAAACAAAAAGGTAGCCAAACAAGGAGGTGATGTTGCAGGAAATGCACGTAAGGAGTTGGAGAATAAAACCGGGAAATCCATTATTTCTTCTGAGAATTTCAAGCAAATTGGAGAGAAAAAGCAAAAGAAACTTAAATAATGACTAGTTTTAATTACCCTCATTTTATGAGGCTTAGCCAGCCCATCTGCGAGATAAGCCTCAAAAAATGGCGGTTATATATAAGTTATGCGTCATGCATGGGCGGTAGTGCAATCTTGATACTTGACAGTAAATAATCAATTTTGACGAACTATAAATAAAATAAGCGGGTAAGCCGAAAACCGATTAGAGTAGGCGCAACTAAATAAAATAAAATGGATCTAAAAAAAACAATTATTCCAGGTATTATTTCTGCAACAATTGGAGTAACAATTTTTGTATACGAATTAATCGTAGGTTGGGGCAACGAGAGCTACCATCGTCATTCTTTAACGTCTCTAGCATTCTCCACCTTCGGTATCATTTTAATAGCGTATTCCATGAACATGAAAAAGAGAGAAGATGAAAAGAAAAATGATTAGGCAATCCGAACAAATAGCATGAGCGTCTAATAAACTTTATTGCAAACATTAACTAATTGTGTCTTGAACGAACATTAGCACGTAAGCATAACACGGGTTTGGCAAAAGTGGCGGTTCAGTACTCCGCAGACACATTTGTGGTTAATCAAAATTTGGCTCTCCGCATCAACATTTGTGTTGAAAAACACCACCTTCGCCAAGCCCGAAACCGTTATGTGCAATTAAGAACTGTCAAGTTCAAATAAGAATAAAATGAAAACTAGAAGTTTACTTTATCTTTCAATAATTTCAGTTTCTATACTAGGATTATTTTCATGTGCTACTATTCCAAAAAACGCGACTGCAGTTAAATCCTTCGACAAAGAAAAATATCTCGGTAAATGGTATGAGGTCGCTAGATTTGATTTTAAGTTTGAAAGAAATTTAAGCAATACCACCGCAGAGTATTCTCTGAATGAGAACGGAACAATTAAAGTTGATAATCAGGGGTATAACACTGTAAAAGACCAATGGCAAAAAGCAATTGGTAAAGCTAAGTTTATAGGGAATGATAGCACAGCGATGCTAAAAGTTTCTTTTTTTGGTCCATTCTATGGGGGTTATAATGTTTTAGCAATTGATAAGGAATATAAATATGCCCTTATTGGTGGTGGAAGTCTTAAGTATTTATGGATCCTATCTCGAGAGACAACAATACCTGAAGATATCAAAGCTAAATATCTAGCGATTGCAGAAAATGTGGGTTATGATACTTCTAAGCTATTATGGATTCAACATGATAAAAAGAAATAAATGTAGCACATAACAGCACCTATACTCCACCACTGTCTCACTTTCAACGAATTTATTTATATTCAAAGTGCTTCGCTAGTATAGCTGCCGACCGTTATGCCCAATGCTTGTAAAGACGATAGGTTATAGACATTTGCTTTTATACAACAATACATAAATACTAACAAACAAAACAAACATGAAAAACTCAACGAAAACAACTTTAGGAATAGTAATTACAATTCTAATATATTCAATTTCGGTATTGATGGGTAAGGTTGTGAAAATACCAATTGAATTTATACCCTCAGCTTTCATGAATCAAGTTGTAATGTTGACATTATCTGGAATTTCAATATATTATTTTCAATCAAAAGGACTATTAAATTTCAGTATAAAACCTGTTAAAATAAAGTTGATACTAAAAACTATTTTAACAGCTGTAATTGTTTTTATAGCTGTAAGTATAACAGCAAGTATTGCAATTAAAATAATTTGTGGAGACATCCCCAAAGGACCTAATCCATTTATGAAATATACTCCGTTACAATATTTTATTTTTCTTGCAATAATTGCACCCATTACAGAGGAATATTTGTTTCGTTGTTTTTTACTTAATATGCTGGAACCATTAAAAAGCAAAGGCATTAAATTATTTCGGATTAAACTTTCTGTATCAGTTTTAATAAGCGGGGTGTTATTTGGTATGGCGCATCTCCTTATTTTAACAACTGGTGCAGACCTTCCCTTTGTATTTCGCATATTGTTTTTTACTACAATCGTCGGTATTATGAATGGTTATTTACAGGAGAAACATGAAAACAACACACTTGTTCCAATTATTGCTCATATTACCATAAATACAATAGGGTTTCTCATTTCGCTTTTGTCGTTATCATAAATAGAATAATAAAACTAATTAAATATGGAAACAAATTTTTCTGAAAAAATGGCCAACTCCCTTGAAAGTAAAAAAGCAATGTGGAGGTTGAAAAGGCAACAGACCAACTGAACTTCACATTAATGGCGAAGTAATTGAAGTGAAAACTTGGCAAGATGTTTTTATAAGATTTTTGAAATACCTAAGAGATAGTCCAGATTTTGACTTTGATTTTATTCTTGAAAATCAGTTAGAATGTTTTAGACGTGATGACACAATTATAAAATGGAGTGCTTTAAAAGAATTCATTGATACTAATGTAGTCTTATCAAATCGCTACAAAACATTTGACGGTAAAGTTTGGGAAAAATTGAAAGTACTTGATGACGACATTATATTTATACATATTAACATTTCTGCATCAAACTTTATGACAAGAATAAGTAACGTAATGGACAAATTCAATATGCCATCAAATTCGGTAGAAATAAAATTAAAGTAAAAACGAGATGACGAAAAAGGCACTAGGGCATAACACGGGTTTGGCAAAAGTGTCGGTTCAGTGCTCCGCAGACACATTTGTGGTTAATCAAAGTTTGGTTCTCCGCATCAACATTTGTGGTGAAAATCGCCACCTCCGCAAAGCCAGAAACCGTTATGTGCAACCCTTAAAGACAGATTAAACTATGGAAGGAAGAATTAGTCTAAAAAAATAAATAGACATGAAAAAAATATTTTTACAATTCATATTGTTGATTTCACTATCTAATTTGGCTTTTGGTCAAACAAATATTTATGACAGTATTTTTGTTGGTGGACATTGGAGAACTTTTTTAACTCATCTACCAACAGGATATAATACTTCAAATAATTATCCTTTGGTTTTAGCTTTTCACGGTGGTGGTCTATTAGGTTATCAATCCATTCAATATCAATCTCGTTTATCTCAAAAATCAGATACTGCAGGTTTTATTGTTGTATATCCAGAAGGAGTAAAAATTGCAGGAAATAGAACTTGGAACGCAGGAGGTTGTTGCGCCCCATCAACAACACAAAATATAGACGATGTTGGATTTGTAAATTCTTTACTAAATAATTTATTTGC
>CALPWQ020000020.1 GCA_943327315.2 Chitinophaga pinensis | reverse complement strand
ACCCCCATGGTGAATGCGCTGTATTTAAAGTAGGTTCCAATATTTAATTCTTGAAAACCATTTTGGTATTGGTAAATGATGTTCGGCATAATGGATGTTTTACTCGAGTACTTAGATTTTCCTCCAATTTTAATTTCAGCGCCCATGTGAGCCGTAAAACGCCATGGCAGTTTGGATTCGCCAACGATCATGGATTCATTCGGCTTATTCATGTGGTGCCATGCCGCTCCAGCAAAAAAATTCTTGTTATAAATTACTGCGCCCATAGATGCGTCAAAGAACCCTCTTGAACCACCTCTTGGAACATCCCCAGTTGAATAAATAAACCCTCGTCGTGGATCAATCATATCGCCAAAGGTCAATTTATCCCAATCCAATGATTTTTGGTACCATGCAGCACGCGCACCTACTTGAACCCTCCATTTGCGATTAAAATTCTTATGCCAAGAATAGACCAAACCAAGCATCGACGTTTTGATCGTCCCTACACCTTGTTGATCGTGAGTTGCCAAGATTCCAACACCACCCGAAATATTGTCAAAATAGTTATCCCAAGCGACACTGTAGGTCACATAATTGCTCGACAAATTGGGCCATTCGTTCCTGTAATTCGAGGCAAAGCGCGAACAACCGTAAGAACCCGCCAATGCTGGGTTCAAATAGATTGGGTTTGCATAGAATTGTGTAAACGTTGGATCTTGTCCAAAAGACGTGGTTGAAACCAAAAGTGCGGTGATGACGAGTAGTTTTTTCATAGCTTATAGGTTTAGGAGACGTTGCCCCATGCGACTTGGTTTAGTTAGGATGCGAATAGTCAATTGATGTGACAAGAATTGTTTTCCGAGGACTTCCGAATGCGTCATATCCGCATTGTAGGTCAACATGAAATGGTTGAATTTGATGCCTAAGGACACCGCAGGATCGAGTTGTGAAGAAATTGCTCCACCTACTGTAATCCAATGGTAGCGAAGATTTACACCCAACCATGCTTCTTTCAATGTTTCATATTGCTGATACACGAGGTAAGGAGAAACGCCCAAGTTCTCCTTGCGTGTCTCGTAATCCGTTCCAATGGTCGCAATGAAATGCTGGCCCGAGCGACGAATGTCTGTCAGATTGCTTGAGTAAATATTATCGGCATGTTTTAATAAATTGTCTCCTTGAACACTGGCGTAGAACCAACGGGTGTTTACAGAAAGTCCGAGCCCTAAGTCGCGGTACCACAAGGAACGACCAATTGGCATTTGTCCTACAGCATAAAACTGATGTGAATTTAAACGCTCCATTTCAACCATTGATCCCGTCTGAATTTTTGTTGGATCAATCGTTTTGTTCCCCATCGTGAAGCGGAATGAAGGTTCTACAATGACATTTCTGCTCACAGAGAACTTCGGTGAATAGGTGAAAGACGAGTGTATGTTTTGAATTCCGCCATTGGCATATTGTGAATGACTAACCACAAGACCAAGTCCACCGCGCATGCCGTATGAATAACCATCCACGGAGACACTATTCATCAGCTGCTCATTTGGTTGACCTGCCCATTGAAGGCGAGACATTGTTTGAACGCGCATGGCCAACAATGTTCCAACTGAACCAAAATTCACTTCGGTAGGCTGCATTCCAGGCAGGTGATAATGTGGGTCTTTCAAGTTCTTCAAGGCCACAGGATTGTCCAGCATTCGGCTTACTGCCCTACCCGCTTGTCTCAGTTTTGACGAAAACGTTTCCTTGTAGACACTATGTGTTTGAGTTGTTTTCGGTGTTGTTGTTGTTTTTACCTCTTGTTCAGAAACTGTCTCGTTCATCACCACATCCTGAATCACTTTTTCTGTAAGCTCAGATTGCTCCTTGATTGCATCTACTTCTTCTATCTTTTCAGCAGTTACTCGCTTATCTTCCTCTTGTTTGGAAAAAACCACCACCGTTGATTGCTCATTTATTTGCTGTAAAGAACTGAGGTGAGTTGAATTTTCATTCGTCACATCATTAGGCGAATCAATTGTGTTTGCCATTTCACCTGACGCCATTTCTACTTTTGATCGATCAGTTTGCTCAACACCAAATTGACTTTTGATGGCTTGAGGAACAATTTCCTGAAAGGCTGAAGATGCTGTTGCAGCCATTGTTCCTGTGCCAGTAACATCTTCCGATGTCGTTTGCGTTTCGGCCGTCTGAAGATCGACTTTATCTATTGTTTTCTTCGTTTCCGTTTGTGAAGTAAAAACCGCAGTTGATTGCTCGTCTCCTGATGGCCAATACATTACTGTTCCCAAGGCAATAATTCCAGCGATAGATGCCATTCCCATGGACATGAAAAGTCCAACTGGTCGGCGGCGAATGATTTTGTCTGTGTGTGGATAAGCTACTTCAAAATCGTCCACTTTGGATAATTCCCACATGTCGCGGTCAACATCCAGTTCAGGATGCTGAATCAGAAAAGTCTCCAATTGAGCCACTTGCTCCTCACTGAGGTTTCCCTCCATGAGCTCAAAAAGCCAACGATCGATGTTTGAAAATGATGGATTGCTCATACGAGTTGTGTCAAACCTTTTAACTGCTTTTTAATTTTATTCCTCGCTCTAAACAAATAGACCTTCACTTGGGAAGGTGAAAGTTCAAGAATATTGCCTATTTCATCGTAGGTATATCCTTCGAGATCCCGCAACAGAATAATACTTTTCTGCACAGGAGGAAGAATACTAACAGCTCGGTCAACGACTTGTGATGATTCGAATACACTACGTTCCATTTTTGCTGTTTCAGGAATCAAATCATCTCCTGGCAAAATCATACGTTGTTTTTTCATTACAAAATTAATCATTGCATTGTGTGCTGTTGTAAACATCCAGGCCTTCGCCTTCTCCGCTTCCACTTTCTTTCGGTTGATCCACAGTTTTTCAAAAACATCTTGCACGACATCTTGGGCATCTTCAGAATTCCGAAGAAACTTCAACGCAAAGCCGTAAAGTTTACCGCTGTGCGTGCTGACCGCAATATTGTATTCTTGTCTTTTCAAAACAGTGTTCCGAGGTAGCAGTTAAAACAATTTGATAACTCTTAAAGTTACATGGTGAACGATATTTACATCGTTTTAGCTTACAAATTTATAAATGGTTTATCAAATCAAGTCAGTGAACGAATATTTAGTGGTTTCGGCTGAACAAATTCAAGTTTCTACCGAACACTTTTTTAGCAAAAAAATAAATACATTTAACATTCTAAAACTGAAGTACTATGATTGAAGCAAATCGCTTATTCGATATTCCTTATTACCAGCAACGCACCTACCCCAATCAAGGGATGTTCGTAACGAAGAAGGAAGGCTCATGGCACAAAATGTCGTGTGATGAATTTTTGAACGAGGTCATGATTGTTTCCCGTGGATTAATTGCTTTAGGAGTAAGTAAAGGTGATAATGTTGCATTGGTTTCATCTAACCGCGTGGAGTGGAACGTCATGGACATTGCTGTCCAGCAAGTTGGAGCCATTGTGGTCCCTCTGTATCCAAACATTTCAGAAAGTGATTACAAGTATATTCTGAACGATGCCGGAGTGAAAATGTGCGTGGTAAGCACGCTCGACCTTGTTACAAAAATCAGTCATATTCGTGGCGAAGTTCCGACCTTGACGAATTTATACACCTTTGATTTGATTGAAGGATTTGACCATTGGAACCTCATACATGCGCGATCGCAAGAGATTGAGGAGTCTGTTGTTCAGGCTCGAATGGACGAAGTAAAAAGTCATGATTTAGCAACAATCATTTACACCTCTGGAACAACTGGAAATCCAAAAGGTGTGATGCTTTCGCACCACAACATCCTCGCCAATGTGTCAGGATGTAAGGAGCCAATACCCGCGGATAACAAATCGAAAGTACTCACCTTCTTACCTGTTTGTCACATCTATGAGCGCATGTTGCATTACCTCTACATGTACATTGGTTGTTCGATTCATTTCGCAGAATCAATGGATACCATTGGTGACAACATCCGTGAGGTAAAACCAGATGTATTTTCTGCCGTTCCGAGACTCATCGAAAAGGTGTTCGACCGCATCATGGCCAAGGGGGACGATTTGACAGGAATCAAGCGCAGGCTTTTCTTCTGGGCTGTAGGTTTAGCCGAAGAATATGATGTTGTAGGCAGAAGCTGGTGGTACAACTTCCGTCTTTTCATTGCCCGAAAATTGATTTTTTCGAAATGGCAAGAAGCGCTTGGTGGAAACGTACGCGCCATTGCTTCAGGAAGTGCTGCACTTCAACCTCGTTTGGCGCGCATTTTCCTTGCGGCTGACATTCCAATTCTTGAAGGTTATGGTCTGACAGAAACTTCTCCTGTTGTCTCTGTGAACTCATTTAGCCGAGGCATTCGTATAGGTACTGTTGGAGCTTTGATCGACGATGTTCAAGTCCACATTGCCGAGGATGGAGAAATTTTAGTGAAAGGCCCGAATGTGATGATCGGTTATTATAATTTACCGGATGCGACTGCCGAAGCGATTGATGCGGAAGGATGGTTCCACACAGGTGACATCGGAACGTTTGTTGAAGATAAATTCTTAAAAATTACCGACCGAAAGAAAGAGATTTTCAAAACATCAGGCGGAAAATACATTGTTCCACAAGCGATGGAGAATAAGTTCAAGGAATCTCGTTTTATTGAACAAATGATGGTGATTGGCGAAGGAGAAAAGTTCCCATCCGCATTCATTGTTCCAAGTTTTGCATTTATAAAAGAATGGGCACAACGCAAGGAGATTGACTTAGGTGATGGTAGCAATCGTGCTATCTCTAAAGACAACCATGTGATTGGACGAATCCAGCAGGAAATAGATCACTTCAACAAAGGATTTGGGAACTGGGAACAGATCAAAAAATTCGTTTTACTTGAAAAAGAGTTTTCTATTGAAGCGGAAGAATTGACCCCTACGTTGAAATTAAAGCGCAAGAAAATTTTAGCGAAACACCAATTGGAATATTCGTCAATTTACGCCGGAAACTAAGTGAGCGTTAAGGTTTTTTGACTGTGAATTTAACGGTGACGTAATGAAATTCGGGGAAATACACAGCCTCCTCGAATTTTAATTTCATTGCATAATTGCGGACTTTTATTCGAATAGGCGTGGATGTGATTGTGGTGCCCTCTGCGATGTATTTCCCTGAAGTCACTTCCCCTTTTCGATTGACAGAAAGTGACATCACCACTGTTCCTGTGTAAAGACTATCCGTTACAGTAAAATTGGATGTCGAAATCATTTTTCGACCATCATCCACAAGAGTTCCTCCCGTAATTTGAGCTGTAGAAATCCAGGTAATGCTTAAAAACAATAGGAGAAAAAGTGTTTTCATGGTCGAGAAGTTTGTAGCGTGGGATACGCAGTAAGGGCTTAAATGTTACAACAAGAAATTATTCATTCTCCGCGCCTCGATGGTAATCAAGCAATCTTACCCCAATCAGGTCTACTTTTCAATATTTCGCGCAAAATTTCCTTCAACGTCATGTGCTGAGGGCGATCCAATCCAGGATCAAGATCAAGTAAACCTCGAGCTTCATCACGCGCCATAATGACAATTTGTGCATCCCTCGAAAGATCTGCGATGCGCAGGTCCAAGGCACCACTTTGCTGGGTTCCCATCAAGTCACCCGGACCCCTCAATTGCAAATCAACCTCTGCGATTTCAAATCCATCATTGGTTCTGACCATGGTCTCCATGCGACGAGTGGATTCTTTGGAAAGTTTAATTCCAGTCATCAAAATACAAAACGATTGTTCAGCCCCTCGGCCGACTCGTCCCCGCAACTGGTGCAACTGCGACAATCCAAAACGTTCAGCGCTTTCAATGATCATCACTGAGGCGTTTGGTACGTTGACCCCAACCTCGATGACTGTTGTCGCCACCATGATTTGCGTTTCACCTTTGATGAATCGCTGCATCTCATAGTCCTTATCCTCCGGCTTTAATTTCCCGTGTACTATACTCACTTTATAATCAGGTAAAGGAAAGGAACGAGTAATTGCCTCGTAACCACTCATCAAATTATTAAAATCCAGAGTTTCTGATTCATTAATCAGCGGATAAACGATGTATACCTGACGACCTTTTGCGATTTCCTCCTTCATGAAACCAAATACACGCAAGCGACTCGCTTCATAGCGATGGACTGTATTTACAGGCTTTCGTCCAGGAGGAAGTTCATCAATGACAGAGACCTCAAGGTCACCGTAAAATGTCATGGCGAGGGTACGAGGAATGGGCGTTGCAGTCATGATCAACACATGGGGTGGAATGGTGTTCTTTTTCCACATTCGAGCGCGCTGAGCCACACCAAAACGATGTTGTTCATCAATAACCACCACCCCTAGATTTTTGAACTGTACCGCATCCTCTAACAAGGCATGCGTTCCCACAAGAATATGAATTGAACCATCTTCTAGACCTTCATGAATTGAAACTCGGTCTTTTTTCTTTACAGACCCCGTCAATAATGACACCTTTACGGGCATATCCTTCAAAAATTCAGACAGAGTCTCAAGGTGCTGTGAGGCAAGGATTTCTGTCGGGGCCATCAGTGCAGTTTGAAATCCGTTCCCTACAGCAATGAGCATTGTCAACAAAGCAACCAAAGTTTTACCACTTCCCACATCACCTTGCAAGAGTCGGTTCATGTGTTGACCAGAAATGAAATCCTTTCGTATTTCCTTGATTACCCTTTTTTGTGCCCCCGTCAATGGGAAAGGCAAATACTCATGATAAAAATGATTGAAAATTGTACCTACCTCATTAAAAACGAATCCTTTCGATTTTTGAGCTGTAATTGATTTTCTCAATAACAACTCCAATTGCAGAAAGAACAATTCCTCAAACTTTAAACGCAGACGTGCCCGGTGAAAGTCATTTTCTATTGAAGGAAGATGAACAAGTATGTATGCAGATTCTCTTGGAATAAGGTGATGTTTATTGAGTATCGCAGTTGGGATTGTTTCTGCAAGTTTGCCTTTGACTTGAGAAACAAGTGTTGCAGTCAATTTTTCAATTCCTTTCGAATGCAAGCCCTTCGCTGTAAGTTTTTCCGTTGTGGAATACACCGGCTGTAGTCCCGTTTTTAAGAGAACATCTTTCCATTCTGTCAATTCTGGGTGAGGCATATTCCATGAGCTTCCATAGAATTTTGCTTTCCCATAGAGTTGATATTCAATGCCTATTTTTAAAAGTGGCTTGATCCATCTTATCCCTTGAAACCAAATCAAGTCAATGATACCACTCTCATCTTGAAATTTTGCAGAAAGTTTCTTCGTTCGTCCGACACCGCTTTCAGAAACAGCAATGATGCGTCCTCGAAGCTGCGCGGCAGTTTCCATGGTTGAAAGCTCGGAAACGGTGACGTAGCGCGAACGATCGATGTAGCGAAACGGAAAATGATTTAGGAGGTCAGCAAAGGTGTGAATTCCCAATTCCTGACGGAGGAGATCAGCCCGCTGTGGACCGACACCTTTCAAGAACTCGATGGGGGTTTTCAGAAAATCATTCACTCCGTAAAGATAGAAAAACTCTCGTTTTTATTCATCAAAAAACCCCGGACAAGCCGGGGCATTCTGTACAGTATTTTCTATCTTATTCTTTTCTTAAAGTTTTCCAAGATCCATGGTGACCGTGTTATTCAGATTGGAATGTTGTGGTGCATTAAGCATGAAATGTATAGAGCCATAGTCTGCATTCATTTCAGGGTTCTCAGAGATTTGAGCTTGCTCGCCAAGCACTTCGAAGTCAGCGTTCACCTTAACGTTCAATTTACAACCCTTGGCGTCTTCAACCGTCATGGCGTAAACACCATCAGTCATTGACGTTGGATCCGTGAAATTTGCATTTCCATTTAAACGTATAAAATAAAACGGTGCCTTATCTGCTGACCAAGGCGTTCCACCTACAATCTTCGCATTCATGCTGCCATTCAAGGCATCAACGAATGTTGCTTCATCCATGTCATAATACAACATCAGCGGTTTTGGCATTTCGATCACCGACTGTGCTTCTGCTTTCAGACCTTTCGCATCAGTTACTGTAACGGTATATGCACCTTTCGTCAATCCAGAAAGAGAAGCTGTTGTTTCACCTGTATTCCATACAATCGCGTACGGTGCTGCGCCACCTGTGATGTTTAACGTTAATGCCCCATCCTTTCGTCCGAAGCAAGAGACATCTTGTTTCGTGAGGTTGAGTGTCATTTCCTTTGCCGAAGCTGTCCATGCAAAAGCAGTGAAGAGAATGAAGAGAATTGCTGAGGAAAAATTTGCCGTTTTCATAATGTCTGTGTTTTTCTTTCAACAAAGCAACGACATCTATTTCAAACAAATCAACCTTCTTCCTTTAATGAAGGTGAGTTTCAGCGTTTACGACTACGTGGACTACGTAGTTCTACTTAGCGGAGGCGTAAAAAGCTTATTTATTCTTCGAAAATTGGCTGATTCCTGCATCGAGCCAATTCTTGAAATCAACAGGATCGCTGGTATGCTCAAAGTCAGCAGAACCATTTGAAAGATCTTTCCCGTTCGGATCTTGCATTACATAGTAAGGCTGCGCGAGAATCTTATACCGTTTAATTTGCAGCAGTTTCCATTTGTCTCCAGTCGTGCGCACTGTCATTTTGCGTCCAGCGACCTTGAATTGACCTTGCTCTTTCTTTGGCAACGCTTTTCGTTCGTCCACATGCAAGGAAACAATCACCACATCATTTTTCAGAGACTCAATGATGCCATCTTCACCCCATACCTTCTGTTCCATCTTTCGACAATTCACACAATTGATTCCCGTAAAATCCACAAACAAGGGTTTATTGACTTCTTTTGCATACGCCAAGGCCTTATCGTAGTCGTGGAATACCCATAAGTTTTGAGGGCCACGCACTGTACCTTCAGGCCCTACCTCACTAGAGGCAGCGCCGCCACCGCCTACTCCAAGTGGTGACTCACTGTATTCAAGTGGTGGAGGGAATGCACTGATGATTTGCAATGGCGCACCCCACATTCCGGGGATCATATAAATCACAAACAATAAGGTAGTTGTTCCTAATAATACTCGTCCGACAGAAAGATTCTCTACAGGACTATCGTGAGGCATCTTAATTTTCCCAAATAAATACAATGTTAAGACCCCAAAAATGGCAATCCAAACTGCCAAGAACAATTCACGCTCTAGCATGTGAGAATCCAAAGTCATGTCGGCATTGGACAAGAATTTAAAGGCAAGTGCAAGTTCCAAGAATCCAAGTACCACCTTCACGCTGTTCAACCAACCACCTGATTTAGGCAGTGTATTTAACCAAGCGGGAAAAGCAGCAAATAAACCGAATGGAATTGCCAAGGCCAATGAAAAACCAAACATTCCGATGATTGGTGTAATTCCACCTTGACGCGCTGCCTCAACGATGAGCGTTCCAACGATTGGTCCGGTGCATGAGAACGACACCAAAGCCAAAGCGAGTGCCATAAAGAAGATGCCAATCAATCCACCGCGATCTGCATTTTGGTCCGCCTTGTTCACCCATTTACTGGGTAAGCGAATTTCAAATGCGCCCAAGAACGAGATGGCGAAAATGATGAGGATGATAAAGAAAACAAGGTTGAAAATTGGATCAGTCGACATGTTGTTCAATGCCTCTTCACCAAAAATTGCAGTGACCGCGGTACCTAGAACGATGTAAATCAAGATGATGGATATCCCAAAAATCAAGGAATTGCGTATGCCCTTTGCTTTTGTCTTGCTTTGTTTTGTAAAGAAGCTCACCGTCATTGGCACCATTGGGAATACACAGGGTGTGAACAGCGCCAAAAGTCCGCTCAGAAAGGATATAATGAACGTTGTCCAAAGCGAACGACGCTCCGATTTTTTTTCTTTGCCATCTGCTATTTTATCCGTTTTAGAGTCCGTATCATCTGAATCAACTGCTGTTTCTGAGCCTGCACTTGCAGTTGTATCCGCTGTTGCATCATTTGAAGCGATGGCTCCTTTCACCTTTACCTTGAATGGGACAGACATATCTGGCAAGCATTTAAACTCATCACAAGTTTGAAAGGCAAAAGTTCCACTGATTTCAAAGTCATTTTCAGAAAGGACTTTTATCTTTCTTTTCAGCTGAAAGCTACCCTCGTGATAGGCCAAATCTTCATCGGCAAGCTCATCGTGCACTTGAATAGGTTCTGGTTCAATCACACCACCAACTAAAGTATACTGAGGACCTTTCTTCACGTCTAAACTTGTCGGAAAACCGAAACTTCCTTTGGGCAATTTAACGGCATTGATATGCCAATCTTTAACAATCTTAATTTTGGCAACAATAAACGCTTCATCCCCCTCTTGTTCAACAGAAAAAGACCATTTTACCTTGTCTTCTGGCAATTCAATGGTTTGAGAAAAGGCATTTGCGGTCAATAAAACGAAAAGTACCGAGAATAGTGTGCGAAAAATTGTCATATCAGATGGGATTAATTCGGAATTTCAATGGTGAATGGCACGTCAACTGGAGGGAGGCACATCGTGTCGTTGCAAAGCATGTAGGTGATTGTTCCTGTTAATAGTGATGGTTTTTTTGTCGTTTTAGAAATATGCTGTGTGAAGGTTACTTTCCCTTCAAAGAAGTTCAATGTTGCCTCAAAACTCTGATCGTACTTTTGTATGGATTCTGGTTCTTCGACTTTACCCTTCAATTTTATTCCGTTCAACTCATTGAATGCAAAGGAAGTAGCAACGGGGCCAGCGCCATCAGCAATGTGTTGGCTGTACAAATGCCATCCTTTGGCAATCGAAGCAGAAAATTCAATAGATTGACTTTCAGAGTTGTAAGTTACAACCCAAGCAATTTCCTTTTGCGCTAAACTGGTTAGTGACAAGCATGTGAAGAAGATTAAAAGAATCGGAAATTTCATAGTTTTTCGTGTTGTTCAAAAATACACAATGCAATGAGAAATATGACACCGCTTTCTTAAACTTAGTTAAATTCCTGTTAAAGTTCTTTAGTCCAACTTGACTTCTGAAATGGAATAACGCGCTGTTGCGGAAATGGTCTGATCGGCAAAAAGCCCCTTATCGAACATATATTTCCCTGTTATGGCAATCATCGCCGCATTGTCTGTACAGTAGTCAAATTTTGGAATATACACGTTCCATCCGTGCCTCAGCCCGATCTCATTGATGGCATTTCTGAGTCCACTATTCGCTGAAACTCCTCCTGCAATGGCAATTTCCTTCACCCCGATCTCACTCGCCGCTTTCGTCAATTTTTTCATAAGGATGTCAATAATCGTCTCTTGAATGGAAGCACACAAATCGTTTAAATTTTCTGAAATAAACGATGGATTCTTTGCTGTTTCCTTCTGCAAGAAATACAAAATAGACGTTTTCAAACCGCTAAAACTGAAATCGTAGCCTTGAATGTTCGGCTTAGAAAACTGAAATTTTGCAGCGTCTCCAAGTTTCGCGTGTTTATCCACCAATGGTCCGCCAGGATAAGGAAAACCCAACAATTTTGCTGCTTTATCGAATGCCTCACCAGCCGCATCATCGATGGTAGTACCAATCACCTTCATCTTCAAATGACTCTCGACCAAAACAATTTGTGTGTGTCCTCCAGAAACGGTCAAACAAAGAAAAGGAAATGAGGGTTTTGGCTTGTCTTCATCGTCGATAAAGTGTGCCAAGACATGACCAATCATGTGATTGACATCGATCATGGGGATATTCAATCCGAGTGAAAGTGCTTTCGCAAAACTTGTCCCAACAACCAAGGAACCCATCAAGCCTGGACCACGTGTAAAGGCAATCGCATCAACATCTGAGAGGGCTATCCCTGCTTTTTTCAGCGCCACGTCGACCACAGGAACAATGTTCTGCTGATGTGCCCTTCCGGCAAGCTCTGGCACTACCCCGCCGTACTGTTCATGGATCTTTTGTCCTGCGGTTACATTCGATAAAATAGCCGTATTTTTAAGCACTGCAGCGGATGTATCGTCACAAGATGACTCAATACCTAAGATGATTACCTCTTTTTGACTCAACTTTCAGTAAATTTGTGTTGCGAATGACAAAATTACTTAAAATAATTGGCCGAACACTTGGGATTTCATTTGAATGGATTCTCATTTTATTGATTGCCTTTGCCTTTGCGATTCGCACCTCACCTGTTCAAACCTATCTTGCTAAAAAAGCGGCAGCCTTTCTCTCGAAAGAATGGAACACACGTGTTGAGGTAGGCTCAGTTTCCATCATTTTTATCGATCGCGTCGCCTTAGATGACGTGCTCGTTTTGGACCATGATCAAGACACCTTGGCCTCTATTAAAACACTGTACGCGACACTTGATAAGCTTGATCTAAAGAAGAATGTACTCGATTTAGGCGCTGCTGAACTCGACGGCGGTGTGGTTCATTTGTCCCGAGATTCAAAAACTGGAGCATTTAATTTCCAATTTATCATCGATTATTTCAAGAGTGACAAGCCCTCGAAATCGAAACCGATGGCCTTGTCGCTTCGAACACTTCAGCTGACTGACGTAAACTTTAAATACACAGACAATCGAGAAAAGCATGATCTTGAAGGAATTGATTTTGATCACCTAGACTTCAAACACGTCAATTTATCCGCTGAAGCATTCACGATTGTCAATGATAAAATTTCTGTCAACATTCGGTCTTTTAGTGCACAGGAGCAATCCGGATTTAAACTAAATCAACTCAGTGCACGAGTCAATGTGAGTCCGAAAGGGATTTTATTGTCATCGTTACTCATAAAAACAGACGATTCAGACATCAAAGCACCCAAGCTCAATTTGTTGATGAATGATTACGCTGACATGAGTGAATTCGTCGACAAGGTTACCTTTGATGCACGTTTGGCTCAAAGCACGGTGAGTTTAAAAGATGTCTCCTATTTCGCAACAGCACTTTGGGGAATGGAACAAGTGATTGACATAAAGGCGGACGTCACCAAGCACATCAAAGACTTGAAAATTGCGGGCCTCCAATTAAAAACAGGAAAACGCACAGTGATTAGAGGAACAGTGAATTTGCCGGATTTCCGAAATCTAAAACGTGCCTTTTTCTCCGAAAAGTTAGATTATGCGTTCATTTCTTTGAAGGACTTGCAAAAAATCCGAATGCCCAATGCTTCGGCCAGCACCTACTTGTCCTTCGATAAAATTTTGCAGCGCTTGGGGTATTTTGAAGCCCTCGATTTGAGATTGGATGGGTTTTATTCCCAATTTGTTGTTTCCACGGACAAGTTGACTACAAAACTTGGTGCCGTGCGCATGGACAACGGCATCATGTTCACTCAAAACTTTGCAAACAACTCCTTCCTTTTCCAGAACTCAGAAGCCAGCGAATACGATGTGAAGGTCGAACAATTTCAGCTTGGGCAGTTCTTAGACAACCGAAGTTTGGGTGTTGTAGACGGTACATTTTTCTTAACGGGCGAAGCATTTTCATTGGCAGACATTCATTTCACCGAAATCACGGGAAATGTAAATCGTTTTGATTACCTCGACTATGCCTACACCAACATCATCGTCAAGAAAGGAAGTTTTGCCGACAATAAATTTGCGGCAATCATTGACGTGAAAGACGATAATCTCGATCTCGAATACAACGGATTTATCGACTTCAAGGACAATCAACACATGTCTTTTACGATTGATTTGAAGAAAGCCTTGCTCGACAAACTGCATATAGCTCAGCGTGACAGCACGAGTTTAACGACCAATTTTGTTGTCAATGTTTACGGAAGTGACCCCAATAAAATGGCTGGAAATGTGACCATGCACGGCTTATTGTACAAGGAAGGACGAAACGAAATAAAACTTCCGGATATCAATATCAATGTAACGAGATCTGCAGCCGAAGATGTTTTTAAAATTGTAAGTCCAATCGCAGACATTACGCTTACAGGGAAGATTGACTTCTCGACGCTTGTGGATGACTTTCTAACCCAATTTGAAAAAGTATTCCCATCCATTGTGGCAGCGCGTGGCGACGAGAAAAAACAAAAGGGGACAAAGAGCAATTTTTCCTACAATCTTACTACGAAGGATACGAAAGACTTCTTGACCATTTTCGCCCCTGAACTTAGCGTTGCATCAAATTCCATTTTAATTGGAAACTACAGTGGTAAGGACGAGACATTTACGATGGGTTTTATTTCACCTGAAATCCACTACCAAGACTTTACGTTTAAAGGAATTGACTTAAAGCAAGCCATGACTTCATCAGAAATTCAGGCCATTTATTCATTGAAGAAATTCGAATACAAAGACAGTATTTCATTAGACAATGTAAAGTTCACAACACTCGGTGGCAAGCAAGGATTAACATCCGACCTCACATGGAACAAGGGAACGAAAAACGAAACGGACATTGCATGGAAAACGACCATCGTCAATAGCAACCACATCAATTTTGTGCTTGAGCCCTCCTACTTCAGCATCAACGACATGCGCTGGGACATTGAAAACCAATCGGACATACTAATTACCGATCGGGACGTTCACATTTCTAAATTAAAGCTTCAGAAAAACAATTCTTCACAAGGCAGTAAGGCATCAAAAAAGGACCAATACATTAGCATTGACGGGTGTATTTCCCGAAATGATGTAGACCGATTGAACTTTAAAGTGCATGACCTTGACCTCGGTGAGTTAGGAGAATTGTTGGGATCTGAATTGAAACTAAATGGCTCCTTGAACAGCTGGGGCTACATTTCCAATCCATATGAGAACCTCACTTATCTTGGCGATGTCAGTGTCGAAGGATTGTATTTGAACAACCAAGAAGTCGGTGACATCTACGCGCAATCAGGATGGAACAAAGCATCTCAAAGTATTGCGATGAATGGTGATTTGATTTACAAGGGCAATGAATCTTTCACCTTTGAAGGCAATTATTTTACAGAACGCAAAGAAGAAAACATTGAACTCGATTTGTTGTTTGATGAAACCGATATTCAATTTGCCAATGCCTTTCTTGATGCTGATGTAGTGAGCAATATTCGAGGAAAACTCGACGGAAAACTGCGTGTAAGTGGAACTCCCGATTTCCCGAAGCTAGATGGGTCATTGAACCTATTGGATGGGAATGCAAAAATGGAATTGCTCGGAGTAAACTTTGGGTTCAATGGAAAAATCTCTGCTGACGAATTTGGATTTTACATTGACAACATGCCTGTCATAGATGAAGAAGGAAACACAGGGGCATTGATTGGTTCTGTATACCACAATCAATACAAAGATTGGAACTTTGACTTGCAGTTCGACCTCGAACAAGATTATTATGCCCGAGGAAAAAACGGCCCGCTGCCTTTGCAGAAATTCTTAGTGTTGAACACCAACTTTAAAGAAGGAGACACCTATTATGGAAAAGCCTACGGAACAGGAACTGCAAATATCTTCGGCTACACGGACAATCTAGAAATCACAGTAGACATCAAGACCGAAAAAGGAACCCGGATTTACTTCCCGATGTTCGGTGTGTCGGAAATAGCAGAGGAAGAGTCATTTATACGGTTCAAACCCAAGGGGTCACAAGGCAATGGTGCAGAACCAAAAATCAATTTTTCTGGCGTTTCGCTCGATTTAAACTTCAGAGTTACGCCTGATGCAAAGTTGAAAATCATCTTCAACGATCAATCGGGCGATGAAATTAATGCCACGGGTTCTGGAGATATTAGCATGCAGCTTGACAACCTTGGAGATTTATCCATGGAAGGAAGTTTCCGAGTAAAAAACGGGCTATACAACTTTGCGATGGGAAGTGTAAAGCAGAAATTTTATGTCGAAGAAGGTGGAACAATCACCTGGACGGGAGATCCATACACAGCTAACATTGACTTAAACACCTACCTTATTGTTAGGGCGAACATCAGTGAAATTTCTCCGGACCAGTTGCAAGGCAACAAAGGAAACCAGCAAGACATCTATTGTTACCTCAGCTTGAAGGAAAGCCTATTGAAGCCAACTATCGGATTCGACATTAAATCCCCAAAAGCAGATGAAGCAAGCAGGGCACTTATCGATCGAATTACAGGGGATAAGGATGAATTGAACCGTCAGTTTTTCTCACTCATGTTGCTGAAGAAATTTCAACCCCTTAAAGGTTCATCGGCCTCGGGTAGTTCAACGGCGATGGACCTCGCTTCAAACCAAATCAACTCCATTCTCGATAAAGTTTCAAAAGATTACAAGATGAATGTGAACCTTGATGCCGATCAAAATACGGGCGAGAGTTCGTTCGAATTTGGAATTAAAAAAGGATTGTTTGATGACCGCTTGATCTTCACAGGGTCGTTCGGTGTGGAAAACAGTTCAGGCGCGCAGCAGCAGCAAGGACAAAGCGCGCTAATTGGAGATGTTAGTCTCGAATATTTGATCAATGAAAGCGGAACATTCCGAATCAATGTGTTCAATGAATCCAACGACTACAGCATTATTCAGGATAAAAATCTTGGACCTTTCAGTCAAGGTGCGGGTTTACATTACCAAGAAGATTTTGACACCTGGGAAAACTTTAAAATCGGACAGTATTTCTTAGATATTTTCCGGTCGAAGCAAAATAAAAAGTTCCCGATCAAACGAAAAAGACGCCAAACACCTGTTCCAGCACTTGGAGATAGTGGGTCCATTCTTCGTTTTCGGAAAGAACAACATTCGTGAGATTATCTCTATTTTTATCCTTTGAAAATTCCGACAATAGACCTATGAAAAAAGTCCTGATAGCCAACCGTGGAGAGATTGCCCGTCGTGTAATTCGCACATTAAAACGCATGAATATTGCTACTGTTGCCATTTATTCAGATGCAGACAGATCAGCTCCCCATGTCATGGAAGCCGATGAGGCCGTGTATGTTGGACCAAGTCCATCATCGGAGAGTTATTTGCGTCAAGATGTGATTCTTCAATATTGCAAGGACTTAAACGTTGATGGAATTCATCCTGGGTACGGATTTTTATCAGAAAATGCCGATTTTGCACGAAAAGTGAAAGATGCAGGAATGAAACTTATCGGTCCATCTCCTGAATCTATGGATGTGATGGGTGATAAATTGAGTGCCAAGCAAGCTGTAAAAAGTTACAATGTTCCTTTGGTACCAGGCGTAGACAGTGCCATTACTGATGTGAATGAAGCCATAAAAATTGCAGAAGTAGTTGGGTACCCCATCCTCATCAAAGCATCAGCAGGTGGTGGTGGAAAAGGAATGCGTCTGGTTGAACGTTCAGAAGATTTTATTGAGCAAATGCGCATGGCCCAGAATGAAGCACGTTCGTCCTTTGGTGATGATGCAGTTTTCATTGAAAAATTTGTTAACAAACCTCGACACATTGAAATCCAAGTATTTGCCGATCAACATGGAAATGCAGTGTATTTGTTTGAACGTGAATGTTCGATTCAACGCCGTCACCAAAAAGTAGTTGAAGAGGCGCCAAGTACCATACTTACCCCAGAGATGCGTCAAAAAATGGGCGAGTCAGCTGTTGCGGTATGCAAGGCATGCAACTACGAAGGGGCGGGAACTGTAGAGTTTTTAGTCGATGCCGACTTGAATTTTTACTTCTTGGAAATGAATACTCGGCTACAAGTTGAACATCCAGTTACCGAAGAAATCACAGGTTTGGACCTCGTAGAATGGCAGATACGTGTCGCACGAGGCGAGCGACTTCCAAAACTTCAAGATGAACTCAGCATTCACGGCCATGCCATTGAGGTGCGCGTGTATGCCGAAGACACATTGAATGGCTTTACGCCTGACATCGGAACATTGAAACGCTACCGTATTCCTTCGGGAAATCATGTTCGAGTAGATGACGGCTTTTTAGAAGGCATGGACATTCCTATTTATTACGACCCGATGATTGCGAAGCTTGTCACCTGGGGCCCTACACGAGAAAAAGCGATTGAACGCATGCTAAAAGCCATTGATGACTATCAAATTTCTGGCATTAAAACGACCTTAGACTTTGGGAAATATGTATTGAAGCACGATGCCTTCCGTAGTGGGAATTTCGATACAAACTTCGTGAAGCACTATTTCAGCGACCCAAAAATCATGCACACCGCCATGCAAGAAGAGCAAGATGCCTTGCAGCACAGTGTCGATCAAATTTGGGATTCCATTCAAGAACGACATGCCAAAGAATATGCATCACGGGAAATAAGCAGTTCATGGAAAAATATGCGTTCCTAGTAAAAAAAAGTATTCGCAACAGAACGATTTATTGAAGATAAAAATCCTACTTTTACAACGCAAAAAATAAACAGATGAACTTACACGAATACCAAGGGAAATCAATCCTTAAAAGCTATGGAGTCGCTGTCCAAGAAGGCGTCGTTGTTGACAAAGTTGAAGATGCAGTAGCAGCAGCAAAAAAGTTAACAGAAGAAACTGGCACAAGCTGGTACGTCGTGAAGGCGCAAATCCATGCAGGTGGACGAGGAAAAGGAACAGTTGAAGAAACTGGTTCTCATGGCGTTGTCCTTGCGAAAGGAATTGAACATGTGGAGGAGAAAGTGAAAGGAATCCTTGGTGGTCATCTGGTAACCTTGCAAACGAACGGAAAAGGTAAAAAAGTAAACAAAGTATTGATTGCTCAGGATGTTTATTACCCCGGAGAATCAGAAACATCTGAATTCTACATGTCTGTGTTGTTGGACCGTGAAAAAGGACGCAACGTCATCATTTATTCTACAGAAGGTGGAATGGACATCGAACATGTTGCTGAGCATACACCAGAATTAATTTACAAAGAAGTAATTGACCCACGTGTTGGCATCCAAGGATTCCAAGCGCGCAAAATTGCTTTCAACCTAGGACTTTCGGGTGAGGCATTCAAGCAAATGACAAAATTTGTTGTTTCATTGTACAGTGCTTACGAAGGAATTGATGCATCGATGTTTGAAATCAATCCTGTTTTAAAAACATCAGACAATAAAATCATTGCAGTAGATGCGAAGGTCACAATGGATGGAAACGGATTGTTCCGCCACCCTGAGTACGCTGCCATGCGAGATACCTCAGAAGAAGACCCAACAGAAGTTGAAGCAGATGCTGCAGGATTAAACTTTGTGAAGTTGGATGGAAACGTTGGATGTATGGTGAACGGAGCTGGATTAGCGATGGCAACCATGGACATCATCAAGTTGTCTGGAGGAAATCCAGCAAACTTCTTGGATGTTGGAGGAACTGCCAATGCAGAACGTGTTGAAAAAGCATTCCATATCATTTTGAAAGATCCAAATGTAAAAGCCATATTGATCAACATCTTTGGAGGTATCGTTCGTTGTGACCGCGTAGCACAAGGCGTTGTTGATGCCTACAAGAACATGGGCGTTATTCCAGTTCCAATTATCGTTCGACTTCAAGGAACAAATGCCGTAGAAGCGAAACGATTGATTGACGAGTCAGGATTGAATGTGCATTCAGCCGTGTTGCTTCAAGAAGCAGCAGACCTTGTGAAAGAAGTGCTTTCTTAATTTTCCAACCGTTCAACGCTTATCGTTGAAAGTAATGGACTGGCGTGGGGATTTTCAATCGGAATATGATTATTTATAAAACAGCAGACGAAATTGCGATTATGCGCGAAGCAGCATTGGTCGTTAGTCGAACACTTGGAAAAGTGGCTGAGCACATAGCTATTGGGGTCACCCCTAAATTTCTCGATCAACTTGCTGAGGAGTATATCCGTTCGCAACATGCAATTCCTGGATTTTTAGGATTGTATGGCTGTCCAAGTACCCTTTTGATTTCTGTCAATGAACAAGTCGTCCATGGATTACCCACCGATAGACCATTTGAAGACGGTGATGTTGTTTCTGTCGATTGTGGATCTGTGTACAAAGGATATTATGGAGACCATGCCTATACCTTCGAGGTCGGGAATGTCAAGCCCGAAGTGCGAAAATTGCTTCAGGTTACCAAAGAATGTTTGTACTTAGGAATAGAGCAATGTACTGCGGGTAATCGCATTGAAGACATTGGTTGGGCGATTCAGCAGCACGCAGAGAAGAATGGCTATGGTGTTGTTCGCGACTTGGTAGGTCACGGTTTAGGAAAAACGCTACACGAAGACCCGCAAGTTCCGAATTATGGCCGCAGAGGTCGTGGCAAGAAAATTCAGGATGGATTGACGATAGCGATTGAACCAATGATCAACATGGGCACTGAGAAAGTGGTTCAATTGGACGACAATTGGACGATTGTTACGGCCGATGGTATGCCAAGTGCACATTTCGAGCATGATATAGCCGTTGTAAATGGTATGCCTGAGATTCTTTCGACCTTTGATTACATCGAAGCAGCATTAGCAAAGAAAAAATGATCCGCGAGGAGCGCGCTGTTCTGCTTGGCATCTTGACATTGATTGGTTTTGCCTTTCTCGTCTTCCTTGAGTTCGGAAGTTTCATCTACCCTTTTCCTTTAAATGAAGTTGTATTTTTGATTGTTTCCATTCAATTTTTCATCTGGAACCAAAAGCAATTCAGACTCATCACAAGCTTATTTCTTTGTTCAGCTTTAAGTGCGCTGCTGGCCTCCGAATTTTTCTGGTCCCTGTTTGTTAATCAAGAAGCCTGGGAATTTCTTTATCATGGCATTTGGCTAGATATCTTTAAACTGATAAATTTGGCAATCACCTTGATCCTCATTTTCTTTAGTTTAAAAACGGTTATTTCAAACATTTATTCCCGCAGTTGGACGCTTATAATTCCCTTAACACTCTTTATCGCGAGTGCTCCTTATGACCCCATTTTAGAAACAATAGCCTATATAGGAATGGGAATTGTCGCAATCATTTGGAAACCCTTTGCGCCCACCCATCAGCTTTGGGTATTATTGGCTGGACTCTATGCCATGAAATTGGCAATGCTATTGATTTGAGCAAAACTTTTGAGAATTAATGCAGATTTTCACTTTGACTTATCAAGTGTTTTACTATTTTTGCCCCCTAGTTCATTGAACACTTCGGTGGGATGGGTGAGTGGCTGAAACCACCAGTTTGCTAAACTGACGTACGGGTAACTGTACCGCGGGTTCGAATCCCGCTCCCACCGCAAGAATTATTGGTAGTGCTAAAAACTGCGGGATGAGATTACCCGTAGGGTTCGTGCCGGAGCGTAGCGGAGACCATCGAAAACCGACATTAGGAGGTTGAGATAATCCCGCTCCCACCGCAAGAATTATTGGTAGTGCTAAAAACTGCGGGATGAGAGTCCGTCAACTGACGGATGTGCCGGAGCGTAGCGGAGTCCATCGAATACCGACAATTGGAGGTTGAGATAATCCCGCTCCCACCGCAAGATTGAATGTTTACTGAAATGTTCGTCAAAGATTATTTGTAAAAGTCAAGAAAATGCTTACTTTTGCACTCGCCTTTCGGAAAACGATTCGGGGGTAGTTGAAATAAAAAGATGATTAGCTCGGGGCGTAGCGTAGTCCGGTCATCGCGCCTGGTTTGGGACCAGGAGGTCGCAGGTTCGAATCCTGCCGCCCCGACGTGGGGGATGAGCGATCATCCCCCTTTTTTTTTGATGTTTTTTTTTGAAATTGAAAGTAGTCAGCTAAGAGTCCCTCGACTTCACCGTCTTTTCAGACGGAGTCTCGGTCTTCGAAAGCTTCGCAAGGTCCCTCGACTTCACCGTCTTTTCAGACGGAGTCTCGGTCTTCGAAAGCTTCGCTTTCTCTGGTCCCGTAGCTCAGCTGGATAGAGCAACGCCCTTCTAAGGCGAAGGTCAAAGGTTCGAATCCTTTCGGGATCACAAAAGGCGCCCGCTTCATCTAATGAAGCGGGATTTTTTATTTTTCGGGGTGTCAGAAACAGCGTTTCTGTAAACATCGAGAAATAAAAAAGCTCAGGAAATGCAACGCATTGATGGGCGCTATGCTTGTACGATACAAATGCGTATGGATCATGAAATAATCCTTTCGGGATCACAAAGCAAAACGAGAATGAGAGCGAGAGCGTCATTAACTTCGTTGCAGCTTCGCAGTCTCGTTTTTGTTTTTCATCATTTTCATTCTGATTCTCGTTCTTAATATCGGATTCTGGATCAAGACCAAAACCTGGGGACTACACACAAACTTGCTTCAATCTAAAAAGAAAGTATCCGAATCATTGTTGTCCGACTAAAACCAACTTTATATTTTATGTAATCGGTATTACTCTGGTTTATGGACCCCTTCGGGGTCTAACCTTTGTAACCATAAGCTCTCGCGAAAACCAATGACCCCATCGGGGTCAAATAATCCTTTATCGAAATGGATTTAGCTTCTTAATAGATCAAGTCAATACCTGAATTTTCCAAGGGTAAACCATTGCTTTGGTTGATTCATATCTTCAATTGCTCTCATTATACAAGAGTTGAAATCTGGGGCTAAATAAAAAATCACATTTAACTCCTTCCCAACTTTTGGTAATGATCCACAACAATTCATTTCTTCAGCAAAAAAATCAAAGTTTTTACCCTCTTTTTTTTGAGCATAGAAAGATCAAAAAACACAACTGGTTGTATTTTTTTCTTATTTAAGTTTTGTAATTTTGACGAGATTTTTTTTGAAATCAAAACATTAAATTTTGATCTTCTATGTTTGTTTTTACAAACAGTCTGTTTGATAAGAAAAAAATAATCTTAGCATAAAAAATTAGTTATGTAAACATGCAATTTGTCTAATATATAAATTCGAATATTGTTCAAAAAAGCAAAAATTTTAAATTAACTAAAAACACAAATTCTTATGAAGTCTGAATATTTCAAATTGTTACTGGTTGTGTCTGTCATCCAAATGTTTACCCTAAACAGCATAAAAGCTCAGGGTTTATTGTTTGACAATGGACCATTTGTGACAAATACAGCTGTTGGTTTTGGTGGTTCAGATGTTTCTGTAATGCAATTGACCACATTGGGATATAGCACATTTGGATACAGCGTAAATAACGCCAGTAACTTTCGTTTAACTGATCAATTTACGAATTCTGTACCCTGGTATTTAGATTATGTTGATGTTTATGCATACCAAACTGGAAGTTCGGTTTCATCAACATTTACAGGGGGTGTTGTTAAAATTTGGAATAGTGATCCTAGCAGTGGAACTGCATTAACAGAATTCGGCGATTTTACAACCAATCGAATGACTTTGACGAATTTCTCAAATTGCTATAGAGTTCAAGAAAACACTAGCTTGCTAACAAATAATCGTCCGATAATGAGAATACGGATTTCGATTGGTGCCATAATTCAACCAGGAACACATTGGATTGAATGGGGCTTAACAGGTACATTGGCTTCTGGACCATTTGCTCCGAATATTAGTATTTTAGGCACTGGTGCTACTGGAGATGCGAAGCAGTTTAATACTACTGCTTACTCAGCTACCTTAGTTAATGGCACATACTCAGTTGGGATACCTTTCAAACTTTTTGGAAGTCAATTTATTTCATTTTCACCTAGCCCCAACCCTATTTGTCCTGGAAGTAATGTGACCGTAAATTATTTAGATCCGATAGTTCGAAATATAGGAAATACCTACACATTGGAATTATCAGATGTAAACGGAAATTTTCCTGGGACGTTATTAACGACTACTGTCGTAAGTGCGAATCAATTATCAGCTGTTATTCCATTGTCTACTGTTGGAAGTACTAATTACAAAATAAGAACGGTTGCCTCCAGCCCAAGTGAAAATAGTTCACCTTCAAATTTTCTGAATGTTTACCCAGCGCCAAACGCGGTCGTAGCATCTCAAACGAATGTTTCGTGCTTCGGAGGTTCAAATGGTACGGCTACGGTTTCCCCAAGTGGAGGAACACCTTCATATACGTATTCATGGGCACCATCTGGCGGTTCTGGAACAACAGCTTCAGGCTTAGCAGCAGGAACCTATATAGTTACTGTGACCGATGCCAACTCATGTACGGCAACACAAAACTTTAATATTACCCAACCAATAGGATTGGTTTTACCAACTTTGGCCACGTTAACGGGTGAATGTTCTGTTACACCAACAGCACCAGTTACAAATAACGCTTGTTCAGGAATTGTTACCGGTACAACAACGACCGTATTCCCGATTACAACACAAGGAACTACAGTGGTAACTTGGTCATTCAATGATGGAAATGGACAAACCGTAACAGCCAATCAAACCGTGATTGTTGATGACACTACTCCTCCTGTTGTGCCAACTCTTGCAAACGTGACTGGACAGTGTTCAGCTACGCCTACTGCACCTACGACAACAGACAACTGTGCTGGAACAATCACTGGAACAACAACGACCGTTTTCCCAATTACAACACAAGGAACAACGGTGGTGACTTGGTCATTCAATGATGGAAATGGACAAACCGTAACAGCCAATCAAACCGTGATTATCTTAGGACTTCCAACTTCTTCTACACTGACGGTAACATCCTGCGGAGCCTATACATCATCAAATGGAAATATTTATCCCAATTCAGGAACTTACACCGAAACGATAACAAATGTGTCAGGGTGTGACAGCACGATTACAATCCAATTGACTGTCCAACAAGAATTCGTAATCAACATGTCTGCCTTGTTTTGTAAAGAGTACACCGTACCAAGTGGAACTGCAACATATTATGTCTCGGGCATCTACAATGATACGCTGACTTCAGTTCTTGGATGTGATAGTATATTGGTCATTGATTTAACGATACTTCCTGTAGACAATACAGTAACACAAAACGGGTTAACGCTAACTTCCAATGCTGTCGGTGCGCAATACCACTGGATAAACTGCAATACAGGAGCTCAAATTTTTAATGCCACAAATCAATCTTTTACCCCAATCTACAATGGTTCGTATGCCGTAGTTGTGTTGCAGAACGGCTGTTATGACACATCTATTTGCTACACATACTACACCACTGAATTGTTGGATGAAAAAGATTTCAGTACCATCAACATTTATCCAAATCCAAGCAATGGCCTCTTTACGGTGCAAGCTGAAGGGATACATGATGCACTGATTGACATTTACGACATGAATGGGCGACTAATTTTAGAAGATATTCTGCTCGAAAATAAAGTGCTCATTGATTTGAGCGATAAAGAAAAGGGAGTTTATTTCATTCGCATTGAAGATCACATGTTCAGATTGGTGGTCGATTAAAAATGAATGTGGACAAAAATTAGAAAAGACTGCTTCGTAAAGGGCAGTCTTTTTTTTTGTTTAGGCAATAATTCCATCCTTGTGGTGGCTGAGATGCAGATGGGATTCAAGTAATAAATAAACCAACTAATCATTACATCAGAAAAAATTTAGAATTTTTGGGGTTAAACAGATACCAGAGAACAGCAATTACTGACTTGCAGAATATTATTATATTTGGTTTTTCAAATCAATGTTTCTATGTTAAATCAACATGTTGCTCCTGTTTTAATTATTTTATCTATCCTTTTGCTTACTACTCGATGCACAATAGGAGAAGAGGTTCAATCTGAAATTGAAAAATCAAAAACGACAGTTCAAATTCGTAACAATACAAAAGACACGATTTATCAAATTTTTGTCTATTACGATCAAGAAAATAGTAGTTGGACATCTATTGGACATTGGAAAATTGCTCCATACAGTAATTTTAATAAGGAAATTTTTGCAGATCAAGACAAACCATACAAAGGAAGATTTTATCTTAAAGCCATGAACTCAGCGCTCAATAGAGGTGATTTGAAATATTTTTGCATAGACCCTACAAATACCTTTGAAATATTAAATTCAGATCGCATAAAATGTATTGATAAAGCTAAATTCATTCGCTATTATATAAAACCTGGAATTAATAAAATGATCATCAATCCTTAGAGATGATGTTTAAGTAATAAAAATGTTACTCTTCACATCTTTAAGTTAATAGATAATTCACGATGATATTTAATTCGCGCTCTATGCGATCTCCTTATTTATGACCTCATCGGCCTGTCCGCTGCGGCGGGGGTCAAACAATCCTTTATCGAAAAAGGCTAAGCTTCTTAATAGATCAAGTCAATTCCAAAATTCCCCAAAGGAAAACCATTGTTTTGGTTGATTCATTTCCTCAATTGCTCGAATTATACCCCGAGTTGAAACCCTAAAACCCTATGTTAAAACCCGGGGCTGGGATAAACACGCCATCTTAATTCCTCCCCAACTTTTGGTCATGGTCCATTTTAAATACCTCCTCAACTTTTGGTTATAATCCTGATCACATATTGACCCCATTGGGGTCATACATCACTTCATTTAGAACATTGGCCACCTTTTTATCTTAATAAATCAAAAATAGCGGGCAATCTTCTTTTCGCATATTCAGGCAATTCATTGACATGTTTTGTCAAAGTATAATTGGTTTTATCTGTTATTTCCATTTCGAAAAGTGGAGTCGGTGTCTTTTCCAATGAATTATCTATGAATAGGAGGTAATCAAAATCTGTAAAATGAAGATTGATGTTTTTGTAACCTTCTTTCCATTTTAAAGCAATCGTTTTTTCATCCACAAAGTGCCCATTGTTCTTTACTCGAATATCAACTCTTTCCCTAGCTAAACGCTGAGAGCTCAGACAAAAAAAATATATCTCAATGCGAAAACCTTTTTCTTTGGCTCTAGCTATGATCCCTTTCGGGTAAGGCATCATTAAATTGGTTTCGAACGTAAAAGATCGATCGGAAAATAGTGCGTTTTCAAATTCAATGGTAAACTCCTCTGCAGTAAGATTTTGTACAATTCTCTCTCGAAATTCAGAGTCAGGCATTGATCTGTATCGAGTTAAAAATCGTTTGTCATAATCAAAAGGAACTGCATCTGGGGAAAACAACTTCGAATAGGTTGATTTTCCTGCACTATTGCAACCTGCAATAATTCTTAGACAGGGTTATTGCATCCAATTACATTGGCCGGCTTATCGAAATCCCTTGCCTTTTTAATTTGAACCTGAACCTCTTTCGTAAAAATCTTTTTCGCGTTTTTTTCAAAAAGGGACAAATTAACCCGCCCTGTTGAATGACTTTCAGAAAGACTAATTTTAATTTTCATGCTTTAAAACTTGGCGGTTACGTAAAATTAAGAATTGTTTTTCGAAATGAAAAAACATTTTGTCTAATGAAAATGATACAATTCCATGAAAACGGAGAGAAATACGGTTATTGAAGAACTGAAACACAACAAAGAAGCATTTATCACGGCCTATACAAATCAACTCCGCGATTCCGATTAGACTATTCATTCTGATAAATAGCTAGATACGTCTATATTATTTCCCCATCTCGCTAATTTTCAATCGACCTACCCATCCCATCTTTTTTCCACCTACCTTTAACGTGAAACCATTCGAAAAACTTCACATGAGCAAGTGGACAAGCAAATTCAAAAAATTCTTTAAAATACTAGGGCCTGGATTGGTCACAGGCGCATCGGATGACGATCCATCGGGAATTGCGACCTACTCGCAGGCAGGAGCCGCTTATGGACTCTCCACCCTTTGGACTTCCATCGTTGCCTTCCCTTTGATGGCTGGGATCCAACAAATGTGCGCACGCATTGGGATTGTTACGCAGCGTGGATTGTCAGGTGTCATAAAGCAACATTATCCGAAGCCGATTCTTTGGCTCATGATTTTGTTTAGCTTTCCGAGTATCGTCATGAACATTGGTGCTGACATTGCCGGTATGGGCGCTGTCGGAAATATGCTCTTCCCTGCAATTGATGCCTCCTATTTTAGCGTGATGTTTACGGTGATCCTCCTGGTGATGATCATTTACCTCCCCTACCACCGCATAGCATCCATCCTCAAATACTTATGTATCGCCTTGTTTTTCTACTTGGTGGTTCCTTTTTTATACGATCAAGATTGGGGTAAAATTGCCTATTCGACCTTTGTACCACATATTGAACTAAATAAAGAATATCTGGCCGTATTGGTGGGAATCCTCGGTACCACCATCTCCCCTTACCTGTTTCTGTGGCAGACCTCTGTTGAAGTGGAGGAATTAAAGCAAAAGAAGAAACGCATTTACATCAATCGCCGCTTATTGAGCGACATGCGTCAAGATGTGGACTTCGGGATGGCCTTTTCTGGTTTGGTGATGTTCTTTATTATTCTCACCACGGGAACTGTGTTACATCAAGAAGGAATCACGCAAATAGATACGGTCGATCAAGCAGCCAAAGCACTGCAACCATTGGCAGGAGATGCTGCCTATTTACTTTTCGCATTGGGCGTCATTGGAACAGGTTTAATCGCTATTCCAGTACTTTGCGGATCTGTCTCCTACCTCATCACTGAATCGTTTGATTTACCCGAAGGCTTGGACAAGAAGTTCCACGAAGCTAAGGCATTTTACACCGTCATTGCGGTATCGCTCATCATTGGTTTGTCGCTGAACTACATTGGCATTTCACCAGTTAAAGCACTGATTTATTCTGCCATTTTATACGGATTAACAGCGCCCGTGATGATCGCCATCATTCTACACATCTCCAACAACAAAAAGGTGATGGGCAAACATACCAATTCTCGCTTGGCGAATGTGCTTGGATTTATTGCATTGATTTTAATGACCACCTCTGCAGTGGCCTTGATTTATTTTCAGTTTGCTTGATTGAATTTTGTTAGACCGAGCCTTCATTAATTTCATTTAAACAGAGACAATAACCAAATCTCCCAACGGGTAAATCATTAAAATGGTTTATCAATACGCATTACTTGCATTTTATCCCCAGGTTGAAACCCTTTTCCCCAGGTTGAAACCCGGGGCTAATGTAACCAACAAAAAAAGGCGCGATTTACACCGCGCCTTTTTCAATGGTACTATCTGTCTTATTTCTTCACAATGCGGTAGGTGTATTGATTTGAAATGCGCAATTCATACATTCCTGAAGCCAATGCATCGATAGAAATTTCTGTCGTGTTGCCTGTCAATGTACCACGACGAATCACTTTTCCTGTTACATCGTACACGACAAATTCTGCGTTGTCCAAAGCTTGTGACAAAGCCACAAACACTGAATTGTCTGCTGGGACAGGATATACACGGATCCACTCTGGTGCATTTTCACTCAAGCCTACTCCCGTAATCGTCACGCTTTGTGTAATCGTATCTGATCCACAACCATTCGACGCAATCAATGTAACGGTGTATGTTCCGTTAGACAAATACGAATACGTTGGGTTCTCTGATGTTGAAGTCCCAACTCCATCACCAAAGGTCCAAGACCAAGAGGATGCATTCGTCGATGTGCTCGTGAAGCTTGCATTTCCTCCAGCTACACTATTTGTAAACGCCGCAGTTGGCGCTCCTGGATTTACTGTAATCGCCAGGGTACTTGCCGCGCTGCTGCCACACACATTTTCAGCAGTTACGGAGATTGTACCAGAGCTAATGTCTGCTGTCGCGTTCATGATGCTCGATGTGCTCATTCCTGTCCATGCCCCTGGAAGTGTCCAGTTGTACATGACATCTGGCACGAGCGTTACTGAATATACATTTGTTGTATTCGCACAAATGGCTGTTGGACCCGTGATGGCTGATGGTGTCGATGTCGGTGCAACAACAGTGATGTAAGCAGGCTTATTCATCGTTGTTTGCGATAATCCATCACTTACCGTTAAGGTTACATCATAAACTCCTGGTGTTGTATACGTAACAGAAGGATTTTGAACGGTCGAAGTTGTAGGTGTTCCACCAGGGAATTGCCAGAACCAAGATGTTGGCACGGCACCAGATGTTGAATCTGCCATTGATACCGAGGTGTTTGTGCATACGGTCAGCGCATTTGCCGCAAAATCACAACTCAAAGGAGACGTTAAATCGTTCCATTTCCACATTCCGTCGGCTGTAGCGCTGGTATTGAACCAACCTGACCAACCAATGGATGTATTGATGAAATCGACGTACAAGTGCTGTTCTGTGTCAATTAGATTCCACGTTGTTCCGTTGTCTGTTGAGTAGGATGAACCAGCAGCGCCTGTTGCAGCGCCTGTTGAGAAGACCGTTGATGTTCCTTCAATGAAGCACAAGCCATCTGTATAAACTGGTCCTGTCGTCGTTACTGCCGTCCATGTAGATCCGCTGTTTGTCGATTTCCAAACACTGCCCGCCTGATTGATGATGATTCCATTTGTCAATGAGGAGAAGGAAAGATTCGCAGAGCTTCCAGCTACATTGGCTCCACCAAAATCGGTCACTGGCGATGTGTAAACCGCCCAAGTCACGCCTTTGTTCGTGGAGTGGTAGATTCGTCCTTTGCTCGTTGTAAACCATACGCTATTGCCTACCACTTCCATCTGACGGGTATATCCAAATTCAGTGGCTTGTGGATTTGGAATACTGGCACCTGGAACAACAGTCCAAGTTGTTCCTCCGTTGGTGGTGCGGTAAATTTCAAATTCGTTGTTGATTGGGTCTCCCATACAAACTCCCTCTAGGTCATCCCAGAAGTAAACCGTATTGGTAAACGAAGCCGCATTGCTAAATGTCGCTGTATTTTGTCGCGTCCATGTAGTCCCTCCATTGGTGGTGATCCAAATTCCACCGGTTTGACCAGCGGCATTCGGAAATGCTGCCAACCATGCTTTTGTCGCACTCTGCGCGTGAATCATACCAATACCAAGCGCTGTATTATTGATACTGATATTGCCAGGCGTCCATGTCGCACCGCCGTTTGTTGTCTTCGTAAATTGTTGCACATTCGCCGTTCCTCCTGAACCATCATAAGCTACTGCCCAAACGGTATTTTGGTCTACTATCGAAATGTGGGAAATCCCGCGACTTGCCGTGGTAAATCCAGAGTTTTGAACCAACCACTCTCCGTATGGAGGAATGCTCACATTGATGTAATTCGTTCGCGTATAGGTTTGTGTACTTTGACTATTTGTTGCGGTCAAACTCACGCTGTAAACCCCCGCCGCAGCGTATGTGATTGCAGGAGGTGTCGCGCCAACAAATGTTGAAGGTGTTCCACCCGGGAAGCTCCATGTATAGTTTGTGATTGGTGAACCTCCATCTGCTGATAGATTCGTATAGTTCACAACATCACCCTCAATGATCATCGTTGGTGTCCCAGAGAAGAAAGGAAGTGGATCTCCTGTTAAGGTTGCTTGCACACATTGCAGTGCAGCAGGAGCATTGATACGTGGGCCTATTGCTTGATTGATGTTCACGCCCGTAGACGTCAAACAACTTAGGACAGCTGCAGGTGTCAATGTCGGATTTAAGCTTAACATTAATCCAACCAATCCAGCCGCAAATGGTGTTGCCATTGAAGTACCACCCATTTGATCGTATCCGTTACCATTGGATGTATAAACTGTGCTAAACAAACCTCCATACGAATATCCACCCGGAGAAGCAATATCAACATAGGGCGTCGTCCCATTGTAATTGGAGAAGTTTGAACGTGAATCATTTGAGTTCACTGAACCCACGCAGATGACGTTGTCATAGGCACCTGGATACATCAATGTTGTTACCGCATCGTTTCCTGCCGCTGCCAAGAACACCACTGTAGGATAGGCATTGATTAAGGTTTGGAAACTCGCTGAAGCCGAAGGACCACCGAAAGACATACTGACCACATTCGCTCCATTTTCGCAGGCCCATTGAACACCTTGGTACGAATAATAAACACTTCCAGAAGATGCTGCGCTGTTGGGCGTAGCTTTCACACCGATCAACTGTACATTGGCGCCAAGCGATGCAATCCCTTTTCCGTTGTTTATGTCCGCTGTTGCAAGTCCAGCACAGTGTGTACCGTGTGACCACCCGAAGTCAGCCGTAGAAACCAATGGTGGTGTGGCATCCGCGTCATTGTCTGCCACATCGTATTGTGCGTATGTCGTTAAGTCTTGGTGTCCGCAGAAAACGGCGTTATCTACGATCGCAACCTTCACCGTAGAACTTCCTTGCGAGATGTTCCACGCAGTTTCTGAACCCACGAGCGTATGGTACCATTTGTTGTTTCCAGAATGGTAAGGGTCATTTGGGACGAAGTCAATTTTGTAAATCGGTTCCTTTTCAACGAATTCCACATTGGGCAACTTGCTCAATTCACGAATCAAGGCATCAATTTGCGCATACTCCGAGAAGTGAATGCGGAAGATGTTTTGCAAGCTTGGCTTGTACGTAAAGTAACTTGGTTTTTCCAATTGGGTCACCGTCATTTGTTCAAATACCTCAGCAATCTCAGGGTATTTAGCGATATCCACAGTCAATGAATAATCATTTTTATCTTTTTGATACCCATTGTGTTGAACAGGATCATTTTTCAACTTGAACATGATTGTTCCATCCAAGAAATCAGACGAATAGCTTTGGGAAAATCCAAATTGAACGAGGCACAAAACAGCCAGGAGAGAAGTAAACAGTTTCATATTAGCAAGAATTTGAGCGAAAGATACGGAAAATTTGATGGCGAAGCCAATTTGGAAGAAAGAGACATATGACCGCTGCGCTTTAAGACAAAAGACCCGCTGCGCTATAGGACTTAATTGTTCTTCGAGGTGGATTTGATGCCAGAGGCAATTTGATCCCTGCGGGAATTGGGGATTTGATCCCTTCGGGAATTTGATGCCGTAAGCAATTCGTGGCTCGTAATTAGTAATTAGTAATTGCCTTACGCCACCGAAGTACGAGCATGTCTTTTGTCTTTTGTCCTTTGTCTTTAATCTTTTGTCTTTGAGCGAAGCGGTCTTTTTATATTCGCCGAAGCTTAAAAAGCGAAGGCGAAATGTCTCTCCCCCCCCTGTTATTTTTAACCTCACCCTGCGTTACAAGCAAGCACACCTAAAAACTCTATCCTATGCGCAACCTAAGTTCATTCTTTGCACTCTTTTTATTGACTGGATCCATGGCACTTTCTGCTGAGATTTCTGAGTCTATGAATGTGTTTACCTACGGAAATGGAAAATCAAGATTGTTTGTGTTGCGTCTTTATAGCGATGGTCACTATGAGCATTTATTTTGCACGAAATCGGATGTAAAAGTGGATAGTGGGCTATACAATTTGAGACATCATAAATTGACTTTTGACTCCAAGTCGAAGCGTCGTGGGTACCAATCACTCAAGGAAAAATTTTTTTTCATTCGAGGTGAACGACTTTTTGAAGAACGATGGGAGGCAATGCTCGGCGCCAATTGTGTAGGCACAAAAACTACAGATAGCATCTACTTTCAATCCATCGACTACAATCCTTTGAATCCAAATCCTACAGTGCTTAAAGAAGAAAAAACGGTCAGTGAAAAAAACCCGAGCGACCAAGCAAAAGTGTATTTCATGAAGCTTCTCAATGATTTTGCACCTATCTACAAAAGTTTTATCGACACCAACTACTGCGGACCTGGATGCTACTATTCCGTTGTCAATAATGCAAGTGTTCCCGCTAGTAAGGACACTACCAATGATCGATTGATTCATAGTTTTAACACGGTGGT
>CALPWQ020000019.1 GCA_943327315.2 Chitinophaga pinensis | reverse complement strand
GGACCGGTCACTATAATTATAGATTCGAAGAGCAGGGAGTGACCAATGAATTAAAAATTAAAAATGAAGAATGCAGAGTTATGAGTTACGAATGACGAGTTAGGTGGCTGAGGTGCGACAGCAGTCTCGAAGCCACGCTTGGGAATTAAGAATTAAGAATTACGAGTTAGGTGGCTGAGGTGCGACAGCAGTCTCGAAGCCACGCTTGGGAATAAAGAATTACGAATGACGAGTTACGAGTTAGGTGGCTCCACCGCAGCTGACACGTGAGGTGCGACAGCAGTCTCGAAGCCACGCTTGGGAATAAAGAATTACTAATTACGAGTTACGAATTACAAATTACGAATTAGGTGGCTCCGCCGCAGCGGACACGTGAGGTGCGACAGCAGTCTCGAAGCCACGAATGACGAAGTTTGTTTGAAGTCTAGCCCGAAGCTAAAATTCCTCAACTCGTAACTCGTCATTGGTAACTAGTAACTTTGAAGTCCATTGTCCTTCGGAGCTCAAAGAGCGAAGAAGTGTCTTTTGTCTTTATAACAAATAGCGCAGCAACAAATTGAACAAGGAATGACAATACAAGAAGCACAAGCGAAAATTGACCAATGGATTCAAGAGTATGGTGTGAGGTATTTCGATGAAATGACCAACATGGCGATTCTCGTGGAAGAAGTGGGTGAGGTGGCACGCATCATGTCGAGAAGATACGGCGAGCAAAGTGAGAAGGAATCGGATAAAAATAAGGACCTTGGCGACGAAATGGCGGATGTACTATTTGTTTTGATGTGCATGGCAAATCAAACAGGTGTGGACCTCGAAAAAGCCTTGGAAAAGAACCTTGAAAAGAAAACAAATCGCGACCATTCGCGGCATAAAGAAAATGATAAACTGAAATAATGGCATTCGAAAATTTACGTCCTGAACTGGCAGAATTACTAGCAGAAAAGAATTTTACTGCACTCAATGAATTTCAAAATTCAGTGATTAATGGGATTCGATCGGGAAAAAATACCCTGGCGGAAGCTCCAGAAGGAAGTGGAAAAACTACGGCTGCACTTGTTTCTATTCTTGAAAAAGTGAACGAGCCTGCAGAGGGATCTCCCCGTGCAATCATTGTTTGTGCAAGCGACCAAAAGGCGTATGACTTGCATGCAGAGCTGTCAAAATATACCCGATGGTTGGATTTAACTGTAGACCTTGCCCATGACAGAGGAAATATCCTCCAACAACGCAATGATATTTTTGATGGGACAGAAATCATCGTGGCGAATCCTAAGCGCCTGTATGAGTTGTACATCCAAAATGGGTTTAATGTCGGAAAATTGAAACTGCTCATTCTCGATGATATGGTGGAACTGTTCCGCACAGGCCACAAAATGCAATTGATTCGCTTGTTTGAAAGTCTTCCAAAATGCCAGCACCTGTATTTTTCAACAACATTTACAGAGCGAAGAACGGCTGAATTCATTGAAGAGTATCTGCCCATTTACCAAACCATAAAGGCATAAAGGTTGCCTTGCGATTGAACATGTCATCCACTTGATTGTTGTACGGACATGCGAGAAGAACTTGTTGCTTTACGACCAATCATTTACACTGTTGGAAACGCTGATGTTTCCTCTATTGAACAGTTTCAAAATCAAACTTTGCGTCCAATAATTAAAATGCAGCATGAGGTGCTGGTGGGTTTAGTGAAGAACCAAACGAATTTTGATGAACTGCTGCAAAGAAAAGGTTCTGCCCAACAGTTTCATGATCGGGTGCGCACGTTTATTGTTAAACAACCTGGCATCAAACACCTGTTGATCGGAATGATTGTAGGGATGTTTACAAGCGAAGAATTATCGATTTATGTAAAACATGCTACAGATTTCAATAAGCGTATTTCCGGAATGATTTGTCAACGCATTGCCGACACCTATTATTGATTGAAAAGGATAAAACCAAAAAGGCCTCAATCAATAAGGCCTTTTATATGTGTTATTTTACTCTAGAACTTATTCACTGATCACGACACGTTCGCTGCTTTGTTCTCCATTTTCTGACGTGAAGTACACTGTGTAAACCCCGCTCTTCAGAAGAATGTTGCTCTCATCTTTACTCATCATTTTCCCGTTTGATTCATAGACTTTCACTCCGTACGCGTTGTATACTGAGAAACCTTCAAGATTTTCTTCTGCGCGAACATTGATATTCTGAACGGCTGGGTTCGGATAAACAGAACCAAGTTGAACGACGTTACCCGCTGTGAAGTTAATTGTTTGACCTGTAACTGGTTTTGGTTTTTTCGCAAAGACATTGAAATCTTTTGCTGATGTACACCCGTTTTGATCTGTCACGGTCAAGTAGTAGTGACCAACACCAATTTGCGTTAAATCTTGAGTCGATGCTACTGCTGATCCATTTGCTAAAGTCCAGTTGTAGCTTGGTGTTCCCACCGCATTAAGCACGGTAACATCTACTGAACCGTCCGTTGCATTTTTGTTGGATGGAGGCAAAATCGATCCGTTGATGATCACTGCAGTCGGGCTGGTAATTTCATAAGTCAATGATACAACTTGTCCCCATGCATCTTTCACCGTAATTGTATACAGACCTGGTGCTAGATTGGAAATGTAGTTGACATCTTCCGGCGCGTTGTTCGACCAATAATAGGTGTACGGTGCATTTCCTCCAATTGGATGAACAATGATTTGACCTGTTCCGTTTCCATAACACAATGGCTGATTGACAATTGTTTCCACAGTCATTGGTGTCTCTTGCGCAAGTGCAGATAATGATACAAGGAACATTCCTGTTGATGCGATTTTCTTGATTGTATTCATTTTTGTTTTCATGGTTAAATGTGTTTTGCGTTTCATGATACAAATATGAAGCTGTTCTCTGGGCCATTGATGTTAGGGCAGTCCGAATTCACGGAAATTCAGTAGGTGAACCTATAACGTGTTAAGTATTTCTACTTAAAGCAGAGGTTGTTTTTGCTGAAAAAATGACTGATTTAGCGATTGCGGAGGAGCATCGCAACGTGACGGTCTATGGGAAAGGTTAGGTCACTGTCAGTTAATTCGTTCAAGGCAATCCACCGGTGGCACTCTCCGTCTTCCAATAAAGGTAGGGCATGTTGATTGACAACGATCTGATCCAGTTGATTGCTATGCACGATATAATAACAGGCAATAATTTGATCATTGGGGTTGAATGCAGAGGCCTGAAAGAATTCATTGATGTAGAAAAATTCACCCACGCGCACCGTGATGTCCAATTCTTCCATGTACTCTCTTTTCAGCGCGTCTGATATTCCTTCTCCAAACTCGATACCTCCACCTGGGAATTTCGTGAAGGAATACCCATTGCGGCATTCGTCAGAAATCAAAACTTCTCCATGCGCATTGAAAAGCAGTCCGTAGACGCGAACATTAAAGCGTTGCACCTGCATATTTTAGCGGGAATTATTTGTCAAGAATCGACTTGATATCTGGACGGAAGTACAATTCAGACTTCAGTACTTTGCCATCTTCACGGTAGATTGCTTTTCCGTCGGCATCCAATTTACTCATGTTGGAACGCTGTATTTCTCGAAATACTTCAGCCATTTTGTCTTGCAAGCCGTGACGGAGAATTGTCCCACAAAGGATGTACAGTTGGTCGCCCAAGGCATCAGCAATTTCTACTAAATCCCCTTTTTGAGCGGCCTCAAGGTATTCTTCATTTTCCTCACGCATCAGTTTGTAGCGCAACATAACATCGGCTTCACCCAAGTCGCTGGTCGGACTATAATTGTTCTGAATCCCAAATGCATTGTGAAATTCCTCCACAGCTCCAATAGTTTCCTTGAGTGTCATGTTGTTTGATTTAGTTTAATGTCAAAAGTACTTCACTCTAAGCATTGTCATCGAAGGAAAAAATTGACAATTTGAGGTTTTTATCAACTAGATTTCTTTTGGGTTAAATGGTTAAAGCATCCATTGCTGTCCAAAAGGTTGGATAACTTTTGCCAACTGATTCACTTCCATTTATGACAATAGGTCCATGAGAAAATAGGCCACAAATCCCTAGCGCCATGGCAATGCGATGGTCGTTATGCGCATGAACTTCGCCACCTAGCAGGGATGACTTCCCATGAATATGCAAAGCATCGTCGATGTGTTCAATGGCAATTCCCAACTTTAAAAATTCGGAACACAAGGATGCTACACGATTACTTTCCTTGTGAATAAGTCGATTCGCTCCATGAACAATACTCCTGCCCGGGATATGAGCAGCTAGTGTTACCAACGCTGGGAAAAGATCTGGACAGTCCTGTGCATTAAATTCAAATGGATGTTTTTTGTCGCCATTGATTCGAATTCCGTCTATGGAAAAATGAACACTGCATCCGGCAGACATGAGTGCTGTAAGCATCTGCTTGTCGGCCTGAGCACTCGAGGAACTCAATCCATTTATGGTAAGTTCAGCACCAAGTGCTGCAGCAGTCAACCAACAGGATGCGGCACTCCAATCTCCTTCTATGGTGTAATCTGATGGTTGGTATTGTTGGCCTCCAACTATTGAATAGGTGTCCTGTTTTATTTTTTCTATGTCAATTCCAAAGGTAAGTAGGGTTTTCAATGTCATGTCGACATATGGTCTGCTTGCAAGGTTTACGATCTTCAGCCTAGATGTTCCATGTGCCAAGGGCAAGGCAATGAGTAATCCTGAAATGAACTGTGAACTGATTGATCCATCGATTTCAATTTCTTTTCCAAGCATAGGTCCTTGAACAGTAATGGGCAAATGACCATTGAAACCGGAAAGCTTTACCCCAAATTGAGGAAGGATATCCCCATAAAATGCCATTGTTCGAGAAACAAGACTGCCTGATCCAACAATCGTAATTTTCTCATCACCCGCAGCACATACAGCAGCGAGCAAACGAGCAGCTAATCCACTTTCGTTGGCATTGATAACATTGTTTTTTGGAGATGAAGGCATTCCCTCAATGGCGTATTTTCCTTCTTCAAGAACGGTGACTGTAGCCCCCAAATCAGAAATTGCGTGAAGCATGGCTTCTTCATCTGCACTATTTCCAACATGACCAATGATTGATTTTCCTTTGGCCAAGGCCGCACAAAGCAAAGCCCTTTGGGAATCGCTTTTCGATGGCGGAACATGAATGATTCCTTTTCTAATCCCAGGTTTTACCTTTATTGAAGCCACACTTACTTGGTTTTATTGACAACATCCAATTGGTGACGAATACTCTCTTGATGTATGGCATCCATAATTTGGCGGATAAATGCCGGAGACAGGTCCAATGTTTCAGCGCATTCCAATTTTTGACGGATAATTTTCCACCAGTGCTCTTGCTGAAGAATCATGATGTGGTTTTCTTTTTTAAATTGACCTACCTCACGACTTAACACCATTCGCTCAGCAATGATTCCCAACAAGGCTTCGTCCAATGAAGAAATTCTAGTGCGGATTTCTTCGAGTTGCAGGGCAATTTGTGGTGAAACTATTTTTGAACGCAAGACCAATTCTGAAAGAATAAATTGAAGGTCTTTTGGGGTGATTTGTTGTGCGGCATCGGAGCAAGCGTTGTCTGGATCAAAATGAGATTCAATCATCAATCCATCAAAATTCAAGTCCATTGCCTGCTGGGAAACTTCGGCGATGAGTGAGCGCTTTCCTGTAATGTGGCTTGGATCACAAATCATGGCGAGATCAGGTCTCCGTTCGCGCAAGGCAATGGGCAGTTCCCAGTTCGGAACATTGCGGTAAACGGGATGTTTGTAAAATGAAAATCCGCGATGAATGGCACTGACATCCTTTATTCCAGCATTCTCGATGCGTTCAATGGCACCTAACCACAACTCTAAATCGGGATTCACGGGATTCTTCACCATAACAGAAACGGATGAACCTTGGAGGGCATCAGCAATTTCTTGCACGGCAAAAGGATTGACGGTTGTTCGCGCACCAATCCAAAGAACATCTACACCAGCACGCATTGCCTCTTCAACATGTTGACGATTTGCAACCTCTGTAGTGACAGGAATCCCAACGGCTTTTCCTGCATCTACAAGCCATTCCAATCCTTGTGTGCCAATTCCTTCAAATGAATCAGGTCGAGTGCGGGGTTTCCAAATTCCTCCACGAATCAATTTGATGCCAAGTGAGGGGAAAGTCTCCACTGTTTTTCGCAGTTGCTCGGGCGACTCTACTGAGCAGGGTCCAGCAATGAGAAAGGGGCGATGTTGTAAGATGGATTCGCGTAAGTTCACGGTGGTGTTTTTATAATGATAACAACAATGGATATCCTATAGTTCGTTATTCATTTTATTTATTTCTCTTTGGCTGAGTAGTGACGAAATCTTTCAGATAGAAAGGTTCAAAATAAGCCACATTTTCAAATTCACCAGTATGATATTTGCGTGTTGCCTCAGTGACCTGTCCGGCGGCGGAGCAATGAATGGAATCGTCAAAGGATATGTTTCGATTCTCCCACACTGTTTTCAATTTTTCATTCGAATCTCCAGCGACAAGAAAAGGTTCATATTCACGGTAAATATTTTCATCCACAATGTCTGCGGAAATGGCTTTTAAAAGGCAGATTTCACGGTCGTAAATGGCGCTAAATATCTCCATTCTTCGCGCATCAATTGCCATACACAACCGCGTATTCGGGTGTTTAACTTGAGCCATGTGAGCGAGGGAGAGTAATGAATCAACAGCAATAAGAGGGATGCCTAGCGCAAAACAAAGGCCCTTTGCTGTAGAAACGCCAATTCTTAATCCAGTGTATGATCCGGGACCTGAAGCAACAGAAATGGCAGAGAGATCGGCCGGTGTCAGGCCTTGGCCAATTAAAATTTCCTGAATGTAGTTGGTTAAATTCTCACTGTGGCTATAATCGTCCGTTAAGGTCTCTTTCAGTGCCAGCAATTGGCCATTTTCAGACAATGCGACTGAACATGCTTTGGTCGACGTTTCCAGATGAAGCATTCGCATCATGCCACATATTCTAGTTTGAAACCAATCCCGTGTGCATTGGAGATGTGAATGCGGGAATCTTCTTTAAGGTACTTTCGCAGCTTGGTAATAAACACATCTAAACTTCGTCCAACAAAATAGTCGTCTTGTCCCCAAACGGCATTTAAGATCACATCACGAGAAACCACTTGGTTGATGAATTTATATAAAATCTTCAGGATTTGAGCTTCCTTCTTGGTAAGCGTTTTTTCAAATTTGGCATGCGTCAAGGTGAAGTTAATTGTATCAAAACTGTAATCACCAAGTTTAAGCACTGGACTTTCAACTGGGACAAGTGAAATGTCTACACGTCTTAGCAAAGCAGCAATCCGCAAGGATAATTCTTCTGAATGGAAGGGTTTAGTGAGGTAGTCATCACCACCAGATTTAAATCCTTCCACTTTGTCTTCAGTCATTGATTTTGCCGTAAGAAAAAGTATAGGTATGGTGCTGTTCACTTTTCGAACATCTCGAGCCAATGAAAAACCATCTTTTTTAGGCATCATCACATCAAAAATACACATGTGATAGGTGTCTTGGTTGAAGTGCTTAAATCCTTCCGCACCATCACTGCACAAGGTCACCGAATATCCTTCCGAGCGCAATTGGTCCGAAATTACAAAACCAAGGTTTGTGTCGTCTTCTACAAGCAAGATTTTTATTTTCATAGCTGCATATTGAAAGAGCGAATTTATAAAATAGATAGATGCCAATGCTTTATAAAGATAAACGCCCCGAAAGAATACGGAGCGTTTATACACTAATCAACCTAACCTACTACTACGGGACAAATATAACTACATATCTCGTCTTGTTTTTACTGTGCGTTTTTTTTTATTCATGAATTCTTAACAACATGTAGTTCATTGTTCATATCCTCTGTTTCTTTTGTACCTTTGAATTGAAAAATTTGCATTCTTAAAATCGCAGCTAAATGGTTTCAGTACTGGTCATTGATGATGAAGAAGATATCCGAGATATCCTTACTTATAACCTGAAAAAAGAGGGGTTTAATGCCTTTTCTGCAGAAAATGGTCAAAAGGGTTTGGAGCTGATCAAGTCTGTTCACCCAGATTTGGTTCTATTGGATGTAATGATGCCAGGAATGGATGGCATTGAAGTGTGCGAAGCCATTCGAAATTTGGCCGGTCATGAACGTACTCTGATTTGTTTTTTAACGGCTAGAAGTGAGGATTACAGTCAAATTGCAGGCTTGGATGCCGGCGCTGACGATTATGTATCAAAACCAATTAAACCGAAGGTGCTCATCAGTAGAATAAAAGCCATGCTGCGCCGAAAAGGAATGGTGGAGCCTTACGAGAAAAGCGCAGATGGTCGCTTGGTCATTAATCGGGATAAATACCTTGTGGAAAAAGACGGGGAGGTGCTGCATTTGCCGCGTAAAGAGTTTGAATTGCTCGCGTTACTTGTCTCCCGGCCGGGTCATGTGTTCGAACGAGATACGATTCTTGAAAAAGTGTGGGGTACGGATATCGTTGTGGGTGATCGAACGATTGACGTTCACATTCGAAAACTTCGTGAAAAAATTGGTGATGGCATGATCAAAACAATCAAAGGCATCGGGTACAAATTCGTCGACCAATCAGCTTAAATGCTTTTGTTAATTTCAAATGTCTTCAAGGTTAAATCAATGTTAAATAGAATTAATTATACTTTAACCTTCTAATAATTCGGGGATAAACCTGTAGGAGTTCCTTTGTGCCACTAACAAAGGAAAAGATGTCAATTCAGAAAATTTTAACTGCAGCGCTTATAATTACCTCATTTACAGGTATTTCTCAAACGGTTTCCATACAAGGTAAAGTCACAGACGCCAAATCGGGGGAAACAATTCCTGGTGTAAAAATCATGGTAGAGGGCGAGGGCAAGGGTGCCTACACGGATTTCGATGGAAATTACAAGTTACTCGATCTCCCAAATGGCACCTACATGCTCACCTTCAAATACGACACTTACAAGGTGGATACGATTCGCGGCATTAAAGTAAGTAAATCGGAACCTACAGTTGTGAATGTGTCGCTGAAGTCGGAATTTTTAGAGCTCGGACCCATGCAAGTGACACATACTGTTGTGAAAGAGTCAACAGGCGGTTTGCTTCAACTTCAACGAAATAGTTTGGTGGCTATCGATGGGATATCTTCCGAAACAATTAAGCGTTCTCCAGATAGATCAGCATCTGATGCATTGAAACGTGTAAGTGGTGCAAGTATTCAGGACAACAAGTTTGCGATTATTCGTGGTTTGAACGACCGATACAATGCGGCATACCTCAATGGAGCGCCTCTTCCAAGTTCTGAGTCGGACCGTAAGGCTTTCGCTTTTGACATCTTCCCTGTAAATATGCTCGACAACTTGACGATTGTAAAAACAGCTTCGCCAGATTTGCCAGGTGAGTTTGCAGGAGGGATTATTCAAATTAAAACCAAGGACATCCCAACAAAAACATTTCATTCATTTAGCTTAGGAGGTGGTTACAACACCATTACAACATTTAAAGACAAGTTAACTTATGAAGGTGGAAAAACAGATTGGTTAGGAATAGACGACGGAACAAGAGGTATTCCATCATCAATTCCGTCTCAAGCAGATTATCCATCGCTTGTTGAAGATCAAGCAGCATTGGCTAAAACGTTTGGATACGATTGGTCGCTTCAAAATAAAACGTTCTTACCAAACATGAGTTTACAATACTCCGGAGGATTTGCGAAAAAAGTTAAATTGGGCGATTTTGGGTTGATTGGCTCGCTATCCTATAACCGAACAAACAATTTCAACGAAACGGAGCGTCGTTCCTACACAGATAATCAGGTTGGTGGAACAGGGGCGTCACAAATTGAGAATGATTTGTTTGACAAGGTTTATTCGGCGCAAACATTGATTGGTTCCATGTTGAACATGAGTTTGAAGTTCAATGAAAAGCACAAAATTTCATTCAAAAATTTATACAGCATCAACGCGGACGACCGCACGATTCTTCGCACAGGTGAAATCAATCCGCTTGATGCCAATCCCAACCTTATTCGTTCAAATGCCCGTTGGTTTACCAGCAATAATATTTATTCTGGTCAATTGATAGGTGAGCACTCTTCGACAAATGAACGTTTAAAATTGGAGTGGGTTGGTGCATACAGCAACATCATACGTACGATTCCAAATCTACGTCGATCTATTTACACGCGCTTAAAATACCTGAACGATCCAACCGATCCAAATCCGTACGACACGGTTTACACAGCAAATATTCCAAATGCGAATGTTGGTCCTGACTACGGTGGGGGAATGTTCTTCTCTCAAAACCGAGAAAATATCGCAAGTTTGAATGCCAATTTAAATTGGAAATTGGATACAATTGCCAACATGGCCACTGAAATTAAATTTGGAGGTTTGTTTCAATACCGTAACCGAGATTTTAAAGCGCGACAGTTGGGATATAACATGTATGGAATTCCTGGAGGATCTGTACAATTCGATCAACAATTGCTATATCTTCCAGAAGATTCAATTTTTCAGCAACAAAATATGGGCTTGATCAGTCCAGGAGTTGGAGGGTTCAAATTGATAGACGGCACAAAACCTTCGGATGCCTACAACGCAAACTCTAGTATCATTGCAGGTTATGTCGCTATGGACAACAAATTTGGAAAAAAGGTACGTTTAAATTGGGGAGCGCGCGTTGAACACTTTACACAAAACCTAACAGCGCTTCGAGAGGATCAATCAGAACTTGTCATCGCGACAAAAAAATTGGATGTACTTCCGTCTTTTAACCTCATCATTAGCCCAACGAAAAAGCAAAACATTCGATTTAGCGGTTCACAAACATTGAATCGCCCTGAATACCGAGAACTTGCTCCTTTTGCATTCTATGACTTCAGTACTCAGTTTGTATTGGCTGGAAATGATTCATTGAAGCGTGCCCGCATCACAAACATCGATTTGCGCTATGAATGGTTCCCAGGAAAAAGCCAAATCTTGTCAGCTACCGTCTTCTATAAATTCTTCGAAAATCCAATTGAGCAAATCGCGCGTCCGGATGTAACGAATGAAATCTCTTACAAGAATGTGCCTACAGCGGTCAACTATGGATTTGAACTTGACATGCGCGCATCCATTGGAAGTTTGTTCAAGGCAGATTCAACTTCATTTTTGAATAACCTTAACATTTATAGCAATCTTGGAATTATCCGTTCAATTGTCGATGTATCACAAAACATTGGGACACCATACCAAACTCGCCCACTTCAAGGTCAGTCACCGTACCTGTTTAATGGCGGTATCGTGTATCAAGATGAGAAACTGAACATGACCTATACGCTGAACATCAACCGAGTAGGTCCACGCATCTACATTCTTGGAAGTGTAATTGAGCCAGACATTTGGGAAAAGAGCCGAACATTCCTTGATTTCCAAGTTGCAAAAATGTTCTTGGATGACAAATTGGAATTGAAACTTAATGTACAGAACATCCTTGCTCAAAATTTAATTTTCTACCAAAACAATTATGGGAACGAGCCTGTGACAAAAGGATTTAAACGCATGACAAATACTTTGTTCTTATCCGATCCAGACAACAAAAATGGATACGATAAAAATTTGGATGACATGATTTGGAATACGCGTTTTGGCCGTACAATATCTTTCGCCTTAACATACAAATTCTGATAGATATCAAATCACTCTGCAAAAGAGACCGCAACCACTAGGTTTGCGGTCTTTTTTTGTCAAAAACATTTCTATTTACTTAACATTGAGATAACTATTTCTTCTTCATAACATAGGGTGACCTTAACCTTTATATGCCGTGAACAAGTGAAATTTGTCAAGAAATTAATCTAAACGAAAAAATGAAAAAAATCTACTCAATTGCTTTGGCTGCGTGTATTAGCAGTTGGAGTTTCGGACAAAGTTTTTTTGTCCCTACTACGTATCGAGGAGCATTCGCTCCAGCTCCTACGGCACAATGGACTGACGGTTGGACAAACTGGGATCCACAAAACACGGCCTATGGTACTTCTACAGTGAATGTGACTACGTCAATTACAAACAACACGACATGGACGTCCAACAACGTGTACCTTCTTCAAGGACAAATCTATGTGAAGAATGGTGCAGTTCTTACAATTCAGCCAGGAACAATTATCATGGGTGACAAGCTTACGCCAGGTTCTGGATTGTTCATTACTCAAGGGTCAAAATTGATCGCTGACGGAACTGCATCCAATCCAATTGTTTTTACGTCAAATCAAGCTGTAAATAATCGTGGCGTTGGTGACTGGGGTGGAATCATCTTGATGGGCCGCGGAAGCAACAACAGCGCCGGCGGTATTGCGAATGTTGAAGGTTTGGCTATTTCCCCAGACACACAGTTTGGTGGTGGAACAAACCCGGATGACAACGACAATTCAGGAATTCTACGCTACGTGCGTATTGAGTTCGGTGGCTATATATATCTACCAGGTAAGGAAATCAATGGGTTAACAATGGGTTCTGTTGGTCGTGGAACAACGATCGATTATGTTCAGGTGTCTTTCACAAATGATGATGCCTACGAATGGTTCGGTGGAGCAGTGAACTGCCGTCACCTTGTATCTTATCGTAATCTTGATGACGATTTCGATACGGATAATGGTTTCTCCGGAAGTGTTCAATTCTGTGTAGCTGTACGTGACCCACTCATCGCAGATAACCCAACATCGTCGACTTCAGAAGGATTTGAATCAGACAACGATGCTAATGGAACGGTAAGTACACCGCAAACATCTGCCATCTTCTCTAACGTAACGCACATCGGACCACTTCGTGGAAATACTGCAGCAACAGTTGCAACAGGGTACAGAAGAGGTGCTCGCCTTCGTAGAAATACTGGCTTGAAAATTTACAACTCTATTTTTATGGATAACCTTCGTGGTTTACACATCGATGGTACAGCGTGTGAAGGAAATGCGAATACAGGTGCACTAAAATTTAAAAACAATATTGTTGCAGGGCATTTAACGAACTTTTCTGTTGAGCGCAACGCAGGAAGTACTTTCAACATCAGTACGTGGTTTGGTCAAAACAGCAACGATTCAATTGTTTCTTCTGCAAACATTTTGATCGCGCCTTACGGAGCAACTCTTAATAACTATTTGTCTCCAGATTATCGCCCAACAGGAACTTCAGTAGCATTGAACAATGTTTCATTTGCAGACAATACAATTGCACCTAAAGTGATCGTTGCGCCAACAACTACAGCATCTTACACTTACTGCCAAGGGGCAACAGCAACGGCATTGACTGCTACAGGAAACGCTGATTGTACAATCAAATGGTACACAACAGCGACAGGAGGAACTGCTATTACAGCACCAACGCCTTCAACAACAACAGCTGGTGTTACGAACTACTATGTGGCACAACAAAGTGCAGACGGAACAGAAGGTCCTCGTGCCATGGTAACAATTACGGTGAACGCAACTCCTGCTACTCCTACAATTTCTGCAAGCGGTGCTACTTCTTTCTGTACAGGTGGATCTGTCGTATTGACTTCTAGCCAAGCTACAGGGAATGTTTGGTCAAACACGGCAACAACAGCTGCGATCACTGTTTCAGCTACTGGAACTTTTTCAGTAACCTATACGGACAACAACGGATGTTCAGCATCTTCTTCTGAAACAACTGTAAACGTGAGTAACGCACCAGTTCCAACAATCAATGCATCTGCAACTGCAGCATGTAGCGGTGATTCAATTGTTCTTACGTCTTCAACTGCTGATTCTTACCTTTGGAGTACAACGGCAACAACACAATCGATTACTGTGACTTCCACTGGAAACTACACAGTGACAACGACAAACGCTGATGCATGTGCAGGTGTTGGATCGTCTGCTCCAACGGCAATCACATTCGGTACTACACCAACTGCAAATGCAACCTTTACTGTAAATGGTAATGTGGTGACTTTCACCAACACATCTACAGATGCAACATCTTATTCTTGGGACTTCGCGGACTTCTCTGGATCATCTGCTGCTTCTCCAGTGCATGCTTTCGCTGCAAATGGGTCGTATGAGGTCGTATTGACTGCCATCAATGGTAACTGTACATCTACATTTACAATCACAATCGCAATCTCTGTAGGCTTGGAAGAATTTACAGGTCTTACAAAAGTGGTTTTGTTCCCTAACCCAACTAGCGGTGAAACTGTTTTGACTTTCTCTTCTGAAACAAATGAGACTGCTCAAACAATGATCATCGATCAACTTGGTAAGGTTGTTTCTTCATCGAGCATTGAAGTGAATGCTGGTGCAAACACACTTGCAATCGATGCCAATCAACTTGGAAACGGTATGTACACACTCTTGTTGAATACAGGTCGTGGAAGCATCGTTCGAAAAATGATTGTTCAAAAATAACACACATCTAGGGCTACCCTCCGGGGTGGCCCTTTTTTTTTATCCCATGGAAAATTTAAAAGGGCATACCATTCTTCTTGTAGACGACGAGGCAGATATTCTCGAGTTTCTAACGTACAATTTGAAGAAGGAAGGGTATAAAGTTTTTACAGCATCCAATGGAGAAGAAGGAGTGAAAATGGTGCAGCAATATTCACCTTCACTCATTCTAATGGATGTAATGATGCCAGTAATGGATGGAATCGAAGCGTGTCAGTTTATACGCAAAGACCTAAACATTACACAACCGATCATTGCATTCTTAACATCGCGCGCTGAGGATTACGCTCAAATTGCAGGATTCGAGGCAGGTGCAGATGATTACATTTCAAAACCAATTCGTCCAAGATTACTGATCAGTAAAGTTGAATCACTCTTGCGACGCTTAACACGCCCTGTTGAGGCGCAGGAAATGGTGAGTAATGTGCGTGTCAAAATTGACCGTGAAAAGTTCATCGTGGAAGTGGAGGGAAAGAAAATTCTCCTCCCTAAAAAAGAATTTGAATTACTTGAATTGCTCGCAAGCAGACCCGGTAAAGTATATACAAGAGAACAAATTTTAACCATTGTATGGGGAAATGAAACGATTGTCGGCGAACGAACAATCGATGTTCACATCCGTAAATTGCGTGAAAAGCTAGGAGATGATTATATTCGCACTATAAAAGGAGTCGGATATACATTCAGCGAATAGTGAAAAATCTCAAACCGATACATTTACTCATTGGCGGAAGTGCCATCACCTTCATTTTAACCTTCATTGTAACGGTTATCATTGATTTTCAAGTGCTCAATTTTCCGTTTTGGGTATTGATTGGTCTCCCTTTTTTATCTGGGTTAATTTCCTTTGGTGTCTTCTACTTCTTCATTACGTATTTCATCAATGACCGTTTAAAGCTTTTGTATCGTTCCATTCGAAAAGGGAAAATCACCGCTGAAAATAATCCGAGGTTTCGGATATCGGATGATGTATTTGCAGATGCAGAAATGGAAACAAACCGATGGACCGAAGAACGAAATGTGGAAATCTCTCGTTTAAAAGAACAAGAGGAATTTCGTCGCGAGTTTTTAGGCAATCTCGCTCATGAATTAAAAACACCCGTTTTCTCGATTCAAGGCTATGTTCTTACATTACTGGAAGGGGGCCTAGAAGATGAATCAGTCAACCGAATGTTTCTTGAGCGCGCATCAAAAGCAACGGATCGCATGGCACATATCCTCGAGGACCTCGATCAAATTACTCGCCTTGAAGCAGAATCTTTGCGTTTGGAAATCCGTTCTTTTGACATTGTTGAACTTGCAAAAGAGATCATCGAATCGCTTGATATGAGATCAAAAGAAAAGGAAATTTCTGTCGTCTTCTTAAAGGACTATAATTCAATTTATGTCGATGCAGATCGTTCAAAAATAGCCCAGGTTTTTACGAATTTATTGGTCAATTCGATTTTTTACGGAAATCAAAAAGGCGAAACCATTATTCGTTTTCACCAAATGGATGAAATATTGACCATTGAGATTTCGGACAATGGTTTAGGTATCGATGAGTCGCACCTACCGCGCCTATTTGAACGCTTTTATCGCGTAGAAAAAAGCCGAAATCGCAATGAAGGAGGTTCAGGGCTTGGATTGGCAATCGTGCGGCATATTGTTGAATCACACGGCCAATCGATTTCTGTGCGCAGTACTGTGGGCATTGGTAGTACATTCTCTTTTACGCTTGATCGAAGCAAAAGTCAGTCGGGAGGGCTGTATTCTTCCCGTGGTGTTCAGATTAAATAAGGTTTAAATTTTGCGCAATTTCTCCGCGATAGCAGCATAATCCATATCACCACAATCAATGGAATGAATGTTTTCAGAGTTGCGCTTGCTCAACAAATACGCATAGGCTCGGTCATAATAGCCGAGGGCAATTTCAAAAGCAGCGTTTATATCGTGATTGTCCAAGTGAAGCAATGCTTGCTTGACATGCTGTGGTCCAAGTCGCTTTCCAATACGTTCCATGGCGATTCTTAAATCAGCAAGTGGGAAATGGCCATAATCATGTAGTATTTGATTCAGTCGTTCGGTATCAGTGCGTTGAACCTCAGTTACTGGTGCTTCTTTCATTTGATTCCACAAACCTTCTGGAATCACTTTATCACCAATGACTCTGCTTTCGTCTTCAATCCAAACGGTTCGTGTGGCATCCATTGTAGTGAGTGCTTCAAACAAAGAGTTTTCGAAGGATTCTTGATTGGGTTGCGGCCCCATTCCAATCGCGCCAAACGATGATCCTCTATGCTGGGCCAAGCTTTCAAGATCAATGATTTGTTCCCCTAATTTTTTCAGAGCCGCTAAAATTTCTGTTTTACCAGAACCTGTTTTTCCACTTAGGAGTTTAATGTTGTACTTTTCTTGAAAGGATTGATGCACTGCCCCACGATACGCCTTGTAACCGCCGTCAAGAACGATGGCTTCGTACCCATAATAATGGAGCAAAAACGCGAAGAACTCACTTCGCATTCCCCCACGCCAGCAATGCACCAATGCACGTCCATCAGGCGACACTTTTATCCCTTTGCGCAGCAAGGTGCTCATATTCGGTCCCGTGAGTTCCAACCCTTTTAAAACCGCGGTTTGTCTACCATGCTGCTTATACACCGTGCCGACAATTTTGCGTGACTCATTGTCTAATATAGGAATGTTCAATGCGCCGGTAATATGCCCCTCCAAATATTCTCCTTGGCTGCGAACGTCAATAATGGGTAGCACTTTTCGCACGACAAGAAATTGATCGATGGGTATCTTTTTTACCATTATTTTTTTATTAGGGGCTAAAAAAAAGCAGACCGAAGTCTGCTCTCATTTCGTGTACTTATTTTATGAGTGTAATTCCGTCGGCTTCGAAACCAAGTTCAAACTCAGGCTTCGTAATTTTTTCGATTTCTTCTTTGCTTTTTCCTGCATCTTCGGCAAAATGGCGCAATAAGTCTACGCTGATGGTGTCCATATAAGCGATGCCATGCAAATACGCTTGCGTCCCAACCTTCGTTTTTGGTGGAATGGTAAAGTGGTCTTTGAACCGCACCATAAACGCTTCACCATTGCCCTTATCAACATTGATCCAACAACCGGCTTTCGAGCAAACTTCATCAATTGGTGCAATGAATGTAAATGCTTGTTCTCCTTTTTTTTCATCGAATGCTTCAAGCATCTCTTTCACATTCATCGCGTTTGCAGTATCTACTTTTACTGGGCCGTAACTTTTTCCAAGTACAATAGCATTCTCAGATTTATTCTCACCACACGAGAAAAGAACTGTGGCTGTTAATGAGGCGATAAGGAGCTTTTTCATAGGTATGTTTTTTTTGCAAAGATGATACATTTATAAGAATCTCGGGGCATGAAACAAAAAAAGGATGCCACTTGACATCCTTTTTTTTGACAAATAAAATTTTGCTTAGAGCATGAAATTCGTAAAGAAATCTTCGAGCATCATTTCGCGCTCGTCAACCATCACAGACTGAACACCACAAGAGGTCAAGAAACGAACAATCACATGACGCGCTTTGTCGGAGTTTTCAATCATTGTGATTGTTGCAACGTCAGATTTTTCATCAAACGAAATGGTAAAAATTCGAGTATAAAATTTTGAGTTTTCGGCAACTTCAGTGTCTGTCATGCCATCAGGAAGTGTAATCAAATATTTTCCAGATGATTTGCTTGCGGCCAATTCAGTTTTAGATTGCGCCGTAGCGACTGTTGAGCGGTCCTGAGCAAATGCGGATGTTCCAGCCAAGAACAATGTTGTAACCACTGCAAAGATTGTTTTCATAATATCGGTTTTTTCTTCAGACGTAAATTTACTAGTAATCGTTGTTCCACTCTAAAAGTTGGTCGTACTAAACTACAATTTTTTTGCCATATTTGTTGTCATGGCAAAACTTTTACCTTTTTTCATTGAAGGGATCATTGAAGCGGGATGTGATGAGGCTGGTCGAGGTTGTTTGGCTGGACCTGTAGTTGCAGCGGCCGTAATTCTTCCACCAGATTTTGTCAGCAGTGTTTTGAACGACTCCAAACAGCTTAGTGAAAAGATACGTTTTCAGTTGCGGGAAGAAATTGAACGCGAGGCCTTGGCCTATTCGGTTGCTTTTGTAGATGCCCCGACCATTGACGAAATCAATATTCTTCAGTCTAGTTTCTTGGCGATGCACAAGGCCTTGGATGGACTTTCTATTTTGCCTGAACATCTACTGATCGACGGAAATCGATTCAAACCCTACAAGGATATTCCAGCAAGCTGTGTCATCAAAGGGGATGGGAAATACCTAAACATCGCAGCAGCATCCATTTTAGCAAAAACGTACCGCGACGATTACATGTTAGCCTTGCATGAGGAATTCCCCATGTACGATTGGCGGTCAAACAAGGGGTATCCTACTAAAAAACATCGTTTGGGCATTGCAGAGCATGGCACTACACCTTACCACCGTATGAGTTTTACACTGCTGTCGGCGACGCAACTTGAGCTCTTCGCGTAAACATTTTAATGTTCATTTCTATTGATTTGTGCTTTCTTGGAAGCGCATCATTGCCGTACTTTTGGATAAATTAGTCTAGCTATGTTTGCACGTTATCTTCTCATTGTTCTTGGATTAATTAGCTTGTTGTGGATTGGATATGTAGCACTGGAAATTGTTGAAACAACAGACTCACTTTCACCAGGTGCGGTTTTTGGACAAGAAGACAAACGTTTGTTGATTATCAATCGAACACATGAAATCAATCCAGCTTTCATCGGCTTCACCCCAACGTCACAAGTGGAAAAAGTTATTGATCCATTAATGCTTCAGCTGAATAATCAATATACCGTCTATTTGAGCGACAACCGAAGTCACTTCATGATTGAAAAAAAACACGGTTGGTCCTCAGCAGAAGTTAAAAATCTGTTTAAAAAAGCGGGATTGGCCGTGACAGAGAATGGCTTAAGATCATTTAAAATCAAAGGCTTCAATCTTAGGTATCTTCGTGACTACCTGTATTTTTCAAGTGGAGATCTGAGCACAACAGCTGTTCAAGGGTGGACATCTTTTGACCGAAAGTCAAGTGCGGCCTTGGTCTCATTTGAGGCTACGGGTGTTGAGGTATCCGATGTCTATGTGCGTGCAGGTGGGATCGTTCAATTTAAAATGAAGAATGAAGACAATTTGGTGGGTAAACAGGTAGATGATGCCGAGGTTTTTCTTCCTGCCATCCCGTCGGGTATTAATTCATACCATTTTTATGAAAAGGAGTACCGCAAGGCCTTGGATGTTGATTATGCCAAAGGACCTTTGTCTCAATGGTCGTCAACGGGATACATCGAAGTGGCATTCAAAGGAAAAACGGCATTGATTTCGGATTATAACGATGGACAAGATCCTCTTCAGATGTTGTATGAAAAAGCTCAAATGGACCCTGAGAATGTTGAGCATGAGCAATTTACAGAGATAAAATTGACATCGACTTTTCCTACATCAACGCGCTTAGGATTTCATGCCTACTTGATGGGCGATTTTGTTGTCTTAGCTGATGATCAAGCTGTATGCGAAGAGATTGTGGCGGCCTTTAAGATGGGGAATACCTTGCAGCGCGAAAGTGAACGCTTCCAAGTTATTTTTGGGGATTTGCCAAGGAAAGTGTCTGAACGAAATTATGGGGCAACCTCGCATTTCAGCAAGTCCATTTACCGAGATAGAATCTTGCAGACCATCGTCAATATGCCTGAAAAATCAGTGAATTCTGCCGATGAGGCGGCACCGGAGTCATTTACGATGCATGTGGATGATCAAATTGCAGATTTCTTGGTGGAAGAAGGAAATGGCAACGCATTCGTTCTTTCTTCTAGTGGTAAGGTCTTGCGATTTAAAGGGGGACAGAAGTCTTGGGAACGCCGAGTAAGCGGACGTGTTATTGGTCAAGTGAGTAGTGTGCAAACTGAACGTGATGGACTCATCTTCTTTGTATCGACCTCTACAAAGATTGTTGCGTTCAAGGACAATGGCGATATCGTCAGCGGGTTTCCGGTCAATTTGCAAGGAAAAACAGCCGCTACGGGTGCCCGCGCTTTTTTATACAACGGAAGAGCATGTGGCGTATTGATGACGACAGGTGGGGAGTTAATGACCATTGGCTCATCGGGAAAGGTAATGTCATCAATCGCTACAGGACTTACTTCAGTGAAACAACTTCCCGATGTATGGCTCAGTCAAGGGAAAGTAATGTATGGGGTGCAAGGTGTTGGCCGCTACCGTATTTTTGATGCCGACCGAAGACGGGAATTGCGAACGATTGCATTTACAGGAAATGCAACGGCATCCATCCAAGGGAATGAACTTGTTTTAATGGCTGCTGAAGGGAGCCGACTCGTGAGATTTGATCAAAAAGGGAATCCAACCGATTTGGCAAGTTCTTCGTCTAAAGTATTCGCTGCATACGATGGTGCCCGAGAAATTTTTGCGGCAGTAAGTGCTGGACGAATAGATGCATTTGATCGTTCATTGAGCTCAATTGGTGGATTCATTAGTGAGTGCATTGACATTGAGTTTATTAGCGCGTGCAGGTCAAGCACAGGCACAGTACTTGCCGTAATTGATGGCCTTGAAAACAATGTGTATCTCTACCGACTTACGGGGGATAAATATACGGAAAGAAGAATCGAAGGAAGCACAAAGTGCCTGCTTCATAATGTTGGTGTGAATCTCCGTTTGACAACAATCGTGGATGATTACCTGATACAATATACACTAGATTAAAACGAACTTATGAACCTAATTAAACGTGTTTTATTCTCTGCAACGGTTTTTAGTGCTACAGCTTCGTATGCTCAAAATTACCTTGGGGTTATTACGAGCAATTATTCCGGGGTGATGGGAACCGATTTACAGCCTGCAAGTTTTGTGGACGGAAGATTTGTCGTAGATGTGAATCTTGGGAGTTCGAGCTTTAATTTCTACACCAACGCCTTGTCTTTCGATACGAAAGGAATGCCAGCATGGTGGACGAAGTCATTCTTAAATACAAACGTTTACAACACTTGGGCACCACAGGATGGTCAGGCCTTCATGGATCAGTTCATCATTAAAAACTATTCGGAAAATTCGACAAAAACATTGGGTGCATACAACAATATGCAGCTCGACGTATTGAATTTCGCTTTTCACATCAATCCTAAGATTGCCATCGGATTTTCAACAAAATTGCGTTCCATTACAAACATCGACAATATCGACCCCCAACTTATTGTTCTCGCAGAAAACGCATTAGATTACCCTTCGTTGTGGAATACAACATTCAATGAAGAACTATTTTCCGTGCAACACATGACCTGGGGTGAATATGGCTTCAACTATGGCCAAGTGATCAAAGATGACGGTGAACATTTTATGAAAGTTGGTGGCCGCCTGAAATATTTAACAGGAATTGTATCCATGTACATTCATACGAACAACTTTAACTACGACCTTAAAAATGAAGATTTTTCGAATTCATTAAGTGGAGATTTTAGTTACGGATATTCGGCAAATCTGAACGGGGTATCTACATCATCAAATCCAGGTTTTGTTACATCAAGTTTCGGTATGGGTGGAGATTTGGGCTTCGTTTACGAATGGCGTCCTGAATGGAAAGAACACAAATATGACATGGATGGTGAAACAAACATCTGGAGAAGAAATACCAACAAATATAAATTGCGCGCGGGTATTTCCTTGCTTGACATGGGGGGGATGAAGTTTCAAAAAAGCGACAATAGCCGAAACTTCTCGGTGAACTCAGCGAATTTATTCGATTTACATACATTCGACGCAGACTCATCGCTCGCAGATTTTAACGGAACTGTGGATAGCTTAATTCTAGCCTCACCTGATTGGTCGGCTGGAGAAAATGTTGGTTCGACCTATTTTATGAAAACGCCTACTGCTCTGAGCGTTCAACTTGATTACCACCTTGGAAGCTGGTTCTATGTAAATGCTACAGGCATGTTGAATGTGTTGTCGAAACGCAACGGAAATCATGTGCATATTGCCAACCAGTTTTCGATAACGCCATCGTTTGATCACCCATGGATAGGGGTTTATTTGCCAATGTCGTACAACCAATATTCAGGTTTCAAAGCTGGTTTGGCTGCGCGTTTGGGACCATTGACAATCGGTATGACAGATTTCAGAACGCTGTTTGCCGCAGGTAAAGTGAGAGGAACGGAATTCTATTTGGGATTGCGCGTTCCGGTGCTTTATGGACATCCGTCGGACCAAGATGGGGATAAAGTTTCGGATAAGGTGGATGAGTGTGATATCGTTCCAGGTCTTTGGGCCTTTAAAGGTTGTCCTGATACAGATGGAGATGGGATTAAAGATACGGACGACAATTGTCCAGAAGTAGCAGGTCCTGCTGAATTTAAAGGTTGTCCCGATACAGACGGGGATAAAATCATTGATAAAGAGGATGATTGTCCCGAATTGGCAGGAATTGCTCAGTTTAAAGGATGTCCTGATCGTGACAATGACAGCATTATCGATCCAGAGGACGATTGTCCAGATGTTGCAGGGCTGAAGCGCTTTAGAGGATGTCCGGATACGGATGGTGATGGCATCAAAGACGATGAAGATGCCTGTCCAGAAGTTAATGGTCCACTTGAAAATCAAGGATGTCCAGATACGGATAAAGACGGATTGTTTGATTTCTTGGACGACTGTCCTGAGCAAGCAGGTCCGAAAGAAAACAAAGGATGTCCTTGGCCTGACACAGATAAAGATGGGTTGTTGGATAAAGATGACGATTGTCCAAATCTTGCTGGTCCGATACCAAACAAAGGATGTCCTTACCAAGATACGGATAAGGATGGGGTACTCGATAAGGATGATGATTGTCCAGCAACGGCAGGACCTGCTTCCAATAAAGGATGTCCTGTTATCGATAAAGAAGTTGAAGAAATTCTGAAAACAGCATTCTCAGCCTTGGAGTTCGAAAATGGAAAAGACATCATCAAGGCAACCTCATTTGCTTCGTTGGATGAGTTAGCGGAGGTGTTGAAAAAGAAACCAACATGGGGACTTCAATTGACGGGGCATACGGATAACGTAGGTGAGGACCAGAAAAACTTGGTGTTGTCTAAAAAACGTGCTGAAGCAGTGAAAGTATATTTGGCATCGAAAGGTATTGACGAGTCAAGATTCTATGTATTGTACTTCGGAGAATCTCAGCCGATTGCGCCGAATGAAACGCCAGAAGGACGACAAAAGAATCGTCGCGTAGATATGGTGATCATCTTTAAATAATTGTTTTTAAAATAGCTTACAGGGGGGGAGTTTTACTCCCCCCTTTTTTTGCATGAAAAAATCGGTAATTTTGAGTAATGTTTGAATTCTTAAGATCACAGCGCTATTTACTCAGTATCCTTTCGGGGATATTGATGATCGTATCTTTCCCATTTACAGGAAGTGTAACACCGCTTGTATTTGTAGCATGGGTTCCTTTATTCCTTGTGGCACAGAATATTTCTGACAAAAGGTACCGCAGTGGTAAAGTGTTTATTCATGCATACCTTACTTTTTTCATTTACAATATTGGAACGACGTGGTGGGTTTGGAATGCATCGGAAGGAGGAGCTGCAATGGCGATTCTACTCAATTCACTATTTATGGCACTTACTTTTCAACTTTTCCATTTTTCAAAAAGGAAATTGAATTTAAAATTTGCCATCTATACACTCCCTTTCTTTTGGGTGACTTTTGAATACCTGCATTTGCGATGGGAAATGTCTTGGCCTTGGCTCATGTTTGGAAATGTTTTTTCAATCACGCCTTCTTGGGTGCAGTGGTATTCCATGACGGGTGCGCTCGGCGGTACTTTATGGGTTCTTTATGTCAATATTCTTCTGTTCGATACACTACGATCTTGGAAAAATTCAAATCGCTTGAAAGTGAGAAAATACGCCTTGATGTCAGTCGTGGTGCTTTTCGTGCCATTGGCATGTTCACTGATTCAATATGCATCATTCACAGATCAAGGACGGAAAATTGAAGTTGTTGCTGTACAGCCCAATATCGATCCCTACAATGAAAAGTTCAGCAGCTCCATTGAAGGACAAATCAACACCATGTTATCCTTGGCCGATCAAAAAGTCACGGAGAAAACGGAGTTGGTCATCTTTCCTGAAACAGCAATAAGTTGGACCTTCTACGAAAGCGATTTTTCACGCTTGCCCATCTACCCGATGCTCATTGATCGCATGAAAAAATGGGGGGAGGCACAGTTGTTAGCTGGAGCATCAACCGCTGAATTTTTTGAACGCAAACATTCAAGGGCGTCCATGAAAATAAACGGTGGACCAGGATACATTGAAAGCTACAATAGCTCAATGATTTTGCGTGCTGAGGGAGATTTTGAGTTTTTACACAAATCGAAACTCGTTCCCGGGGTTGAGGTATTGCCTTTTTCGGATTGGTTTCCAATCTTAGAGGAATGGTCCATCGACAACGGAGGGACATCAGGAACTTTAGGTGTGGAAAAGGAGCCAAAGGTATTGAGAGACGGTGATTTTTGCTTTGCACCGGTTATTTGTTACGAGTCTATTTACGGAGATTTTGTGCGCCAACAATGCGTCAAAGGTGCCGAAGCAATTTTTATCTTGACCAACGATGGTTGGTGGAAAGATACCCCAGGATATAAACAACACTGTAGCTTCGCTTCGCTTCGCGCTATTGAAAACAGGAAGTCAATCGTTCGAGCAGCCAACACGGGTACAAGCTGTTTCGTAAATCAACGCGGAGATATTACTCAAAAAACAGATTGGTGGAAACCCGCTGTAATTCGGTCAGATGTTTCATTAAACAAAAAGGAAACAATCTACATGCGCACTGGGGACCTGCTGGCAAAGGTTGGTATGGCCTTCGCTTTCTCACTTCTTTTATTGAGTATGTATCGTCTTTTCGTCCCTACAAAACCAATTACTCATTGATTTTCATCACACCAAATCGCTCTTTTTTGCCAAACACGGCATACAAAAGAAGTTCATTGGAAACGTAATCAATTTGAAACAATTTCGGCACTGCTAAAGCTGTGATTTCTTTTCGGTCGAAGAATGTCTTGCGTTGCATGTCGCCTGTTTCTAAATCCAGTTCAACGAGGGCTACGGCATTCTTGTTTTTCCCAAAATTTGCGGGATAGAAACGATCATTTGGAATAAAGTTTCCTTGCTCGTCGTAGTTGCGTATGTTGTCGTTGAAAATGAAACATAGTTTTCCATCATTCACATAGCGTTCATAGGAAGAGAATGGACCTCCATCGTTGGACGAAACTTGGTATTTATTGATTTTTTTTAACCACTCAAAACCACCACTTTGTCCGATTTTGAACGCGATGATGTCGTTGTAGTAATAGGTATACGTGGTTCTCATCGCCCCAGTTCTCGGATCAGTGTAGGTGTGAACGACAACATAGTATTGTTCCATTGACCCGACAATGCTTCCATCTTTTAAAACTTCAGATTGACGCACAACATAATTGTAAAGTTGTGGCTCGCCTTTTCCTCGATCTTCTCTCTTCTGTGCTTTTTCCTTGTCCCGATCGCTCCAATCTTGAGTGATAAAATCTTTTCCAAATTTCTCAAACCCTTGATCAATAAGTGCCTTTTTGTCAAAGTCTGCCCTTAGGAAAAACAATCCAGAAACACCACTTTTCCCTTGGTCACCATAAATTCCAACGAAGGTAAAAATGTGATCATTATCCGAACTCATTGTCATTGCTTCAACCCGTTTGCCTTCAAGGTCGATGGTGAAATCTTCAATCCCTTCATTGGTCAATTGCAAGATGTGCATTGCTTTGTAGTTCAGGTAATTTCTAAATATCCCTTTGCTCTCAGGTTCAGAATATTCCATGACCGAGATAAAATAGTCGCCCTTATTTGTGAGGTAATGTTGATAGATTTCAGACAGCTTCCCTGAGTATGGCAATTTATAATCACCTTCCGTCATTGTGTTCATGTCGTTGTCGAATACCTTAAACCCGTAACGGTCTTGTTCATCCTTCTTTCCAGGAATCTCCCAAACGACTCCGAAAAATTGTTTGTCGCGTGAAGTAAGTATATTGAAAAATCCTTTTGATCGGCCTTTTTCCAATTCGTATGACGCAATTTCTTGAGCGCTTCCTGAGCGTTTCATTTCGCGGTCATACTCCTGCATGTACATGTGGTTTCTGCCTTCTTTTCTGTCCGAAAGGAACACAATTACTTTTCCATTGATTGTGGCGATTCCCTCAAAACTTGCCATGCCTTCATTGGCTTGCATCACCACTTTTCCTGTAGCTGTTAATGCTAGATCCTCGTGGTTTGACATGGTGTAATTTCCAAGCAATCCACCTCCTGACCAACGCAGGGCGTAGAAATTTTTCCCTGAGTTTGGAAGAATGGAAATCATCCTGCCTGTGCGGCGCGATAGTTCACTCCACTCTATGTTGTTTTGGCTTTTCACAAAAGTGTTCAGAACGGTGAACAACGCAGTGAGCAGGAAAATTTTCATTTGATTAGAATTAAATGAGTTGAATGCCTGTGTAATTTTGTGGCGAAATCGCCTTTAATTCTATTTTTAATGCTTCTGAAATAGGAAGTTCATCTACAAATTGGTGCACCGATTCTTTGGTCACCGCCTCATTTTTTCGTGTTAAACCTTTCAATGCTTCGTAGGGCTTTGGAAATCCTTCACGACGCAATACCGTTTGAATTGCTTCGGCAACTACTGCCCAATTGTTTTCAAGGTCCCTTTCAAATGCTTTTTCATTCAAAAGCAATTTATCCAAGCCGGCGATAGTTGATTTTAATGCGATGAAGGTATGCGCAAAAGGCATCCCTACGGTTCTTAGAACTGTAGAATCGGTGAGGTCGCGCTGCAAACGGGATACAGGTAATTTCGCGGATAGGTGCTCAAACAACGCATTCGCAATACCAATATTCCCCTCGGAATTTTCAAAATCTATTGGGTTTACTTTGTGCGGCATCGCTGATGATCCAATTTCACCTTCCTTGAGTTTCTGCTTGAAATATTCCATCGAAATGTAGGTCCACATGTCGCGGTCTAAATCAAGGATGATGTTGTTGATGCGTTTCAAACAATCAAATAATGCGGCTAAATTGTCGTAATGTTCAATTTGCGTCGTCGTCTGACTGCGTTTCAGCCCAAGGATGTTGTCAACAAATTGATTGGCAAATCCCACCCAATCCTTTTCAGGGAATGCGACATAATGCGCATTGAAGTTACCTGTTGCTCCACCAAACTTCGCAGAGAATGGCACGTTTTTCAACTGGTCCAATTGAATGAATAGCCGTTCTGTAAAGACTTTTATTTCCTTGCCCAATCGTGTTGGTGATGCAGGTTGTCCGTGTGTTCTAGCCAACATCGGAATGTCTTTCCATTCATTTTGTAAATGAGACAAACGATTGGTGAGTTGTTCCATCAACGGGAGATATTGCTCAAAGATCGCATCGCGCAAGGATAGTGGAACACTTGTATTGTTGATGTCTTGTGACGTTAACCCGAAATGAATGAACTCGAGGAATTTCTCCAAGCCGATTTCTTGCATTTTTTCTTTCAAGAAATACTCAACAGCTTTCACGTCATGATTGGTCACCTTTTCCGTGTTTTTGATCCACAAGGCATCATCCTCGGAAAAACCGGTGTATATTTCACGCAATTCACCAAATTTTTCCAGCGGAAAATCAGCCAAGGGCTCAATTCCAAAAGAAACCAAGGCGATGAAATATTCAACTTCAACCAGCACACGGTAACGAATCAGCCCAAATTCTGAAAAATAAGGTTGAAGCTCATTTGTTTTGCGCTGATAGCGTCCGTCGACAGGGGAAATTGCTGTAAGGCTACTGAAGGAAAGTACTTCCATTTTACGTTGTTCTTGGAATTAAACGCCAAAGATACGAAATACAAATCGAGCAAAGAACGTCAAATTGGCACCAATGATTAAATTTGATTCATGACATTTTACAACGATTTACTTCTTGGATTTAGGTCTTTTTGGAAGGCGATGAAGTTTATCCGAGATCATCAATTGTACTGGTTTATGCTCATACCTGCGGCGCTGATGCCTGGAATTTATGTTCTTGGCGCATATGTATTGAAGCGGCCTGTTGAGACCGATGTTCACTCGGTGAATGATATTGTTTGGTTTATTCTGGGCCAGCTTTTTCAAATTTCAGTGGCCTTGCTGTTTATGAAATTCACCAAGTATCTGGTCGTCATCCTGCTCTCACCGCTGCTTACCCATTTGAGTGAGCGCACAGAGCATATTTTAACAGGGAATATCTATCCCTTCGATTTCAATCAATTTGTTCGGGATGTGAAACGTGCCTTGCGCATCACATTTCGAAATTTGCTCTGGCATTACGCGTTGGTGATGAGTTTTGTACTTCTGGTGCTCGTTGTTTGGCAAGAATATAAAGACCTGCCAATTTCCATCATGACATTGGTGATTGGATTTTACTACTACGGATTTAGCTTTGTTGACTACATCAATGAACGACGAAAATTGACGGTCGAACAGAGCATTCAATTTATGCGCAAACACCGCGGTTTAGCCATATCCATTGGCGCAGGATATTCACTACTCATTCTTCTTCCTTTGAATACGGATGTCGTGTTTGGATTGAATATCACCAAAGAAGGGTTTTTTGCAGGACTTGGACAGTTCCTATTCCATATTTTTCTATGGATTTGTGCCGCAGCTGCACCCGTAATTGCAATCGTTGCAGCAACTATTGCCATGAATGACTTGGTGAAATTGAAGCGTAAATAATGAGTTGTCGTTAAATTGAAGAGCGTAAATTTTCAGTTACGCAAAAATTTCGTTTCTTTTGTGCTGAGTTAATCCAAACCAACCATTCATTCGATGAAATCATTCTATATTTTATTCTTTTCGATGATCGCTTCATTTTCTTCAATTGCGAATACCGAAAATGGTACGACACCGCCAGATTCTACAAAAACGATTAAAGAAATTGCAGATGTGCTTTTAACCATTGAGAAAGGAAAAACATTGTTGTCGGAAGGGAAATACCGAGAAGCATTAATTGTTTTCCGTAATGCAGGTACTGTTGATCCAAAGAACTGGCGAGTATTGTACTATTCTGCACAGTGTTATTATGTGTTCAATTCGTATGGCATTGCTTTAGAGTATGCAAGCGATGCGATTTCTTATGGACAGGAAAATGTAGACAATGAGGCCTATGAGTTGCTGGCTCGTTCGCATCACCGCATGGGAAATATTGATTCAGCGCTGCATTATTATCAAATTTCATTGGAGAAAATCAGTCCAATGCGCGCCAAAGAATTGATGATTGGTTTGCACATGGAACAATGTCTTTTTGCGAAGGCGGAAATGGCAGGGGCGAAAACGTCCATGCGCTCCAACATGATTGGTGATGTGAATTCAGCTCAAAATGAATACTGTCCTGTCCTTGCGAACAACGGCACAGTGCTTTACTTTGCCTCGCGCCGCAGCGATACAAAAGGTGGATTGCAAAATCCAGATGATGAAGAGTATTTTGAGGATGTTTACCGAGCAGTTTGGAGCCCCTCTGCGGGTACGTGGGACAGTGTGTCCAATGAACTTGGAAGAATCAATACCTCAGGTTTTGACTGCATCACGTTTATTTCTTCAAACGGAATGAATGGACTTATGACCGTGAACACCTCAGCAACAGAGGAGAAAATAATCACTAAAGGTTCTGATATTTTTGAAATTACCATGTCGGATAAAGGGAAATGGTCAACGCCAAAAATCATTGCCAATAAAACCATCAATACAAGCTTTTTTGAAGGATCAGCAACGATGACAGCGGATGGAAATACGATGTATTTTGTATCGGACCGTAAGGGAGATAAAAGCTCGACAGATATTTACATGGTTCAAAAAGTCGGTAAAAACTGGGGCGAAGCAAAACCGCTTCCTATGACTATCAATACCATTGGACGAGAAACAACGCCATTTATTTCGCCAGATGGAAGATGGTTGTTCTTCAGCTCAGACGGCTTGCCGGGTATGGGAGGATTGGATGTTTACGTTGCAGAGAATCTTGGCTCCACTTGGGGTGACCCTGTGAATTTAGGTATTGTGGTAAACAGTGTAAACAACGACACACATTTCCAATATTATGAAGCCTTGAAAAAAGCGGTTATGGCCGGATTTGAGGTCTTCGGAAAGAAATCGAGCATAAACATGTATGAAGTGGACATGAGTACATTTTCATACCCTGGAAAAAAATAATGTTGAACTTTATGAAAAGTGAGATGTAATTGCATCCTCAAAGCACCCAAATGGGTGCTTTTTTCGTCTAAATAACCGTTATGAAGAAATTAATCTATTCCCTAATGCTGGCCTTGCCAGTCGTGTTGAATGCTCAAAAAGAGATTCCACTGTCCTCAACCATCCAAAAAGTTACGGTGTTCTTTCAGGGTGCACAATTGGACCATTATCGCTCTGTTGAACTGCAACCTGGCCGCCAAGAATTGGTGTTTCAGAAGCTGACCGATTTCGTAGACCCGAATACGGTGCAAGTTAAGGCTAAGGGCGCTTTGACCATCATTTCTGTGAAAACACGCAAGAACTTTGAGGATATGAAAATCACCAACGAGGAGGTAAATGCCTTGAATGATCAAAAAAAGAAACTGGAAAAACGCGACATCAATCTGCGCGATGAATATGAAATCTTACTGTTTGACAAGGATCTAATCCTGAAGAATCGCGAATTGAAAGGCACTGATCTCGGATTGAAAGTGTCTGAGCTAAAAGAAGCTTATGCGTTCATGCATGAAAAGTTAAATGCGATTACGATTCGCCAATCAGTGATCAAGGAAGAGTTGGAAACCTTGAACAAGGACATGAACCGGATTGAACAAGAAATTGTTAGCCGCAGAAACAAGCCTGTTACGAACTATACTGAGGTCATCGTTGAAATTGATGTCGACAAAGCGACCAAAGGTGAGTTTTTCTTTTCCTACATCTCGCCACGAGCATCCTGGAAGCCTTATTACGACATGCGTTCCAATGGTATAGGCGAGCCAGTGCGCTTGGAAGCAAAAGCGCTGGTGACACAATCAACGGGAATTGCCTGGGACAATGTGGACTTGGTACTTTCTACCAATGATCCGTATGAAAATTCAGCCGAACCCATCCTCAATCCATGGTACCTCAATTACAACAACTATCCGCAGCAACGCACCGTGGCGACACGCCAATTGCCAACAGTCGACTATTCAGGTCAATTGTTGAAGGGGATTGTGATTGATGCGACAACAGGTGAACCAATGCCTTTTGCGCAAATTCGATTTCCATCGAATCCAAATGTTGGAACAGTATCGGATGGTGACGGTAAATTTGAAGTCAATGTGCCTCGAGGTGAATACTATGTCACAGCAAGTTATGTGGGGTATCAGCCGATGCAACTGCAAATCACAGCACCCTATTTGAAGTTTTTCTTGCAAGCAGATCAGTTGGAATTGGACGAAGTCGTAGTGTCCGATAAAATTCAAGTTGCTTCTGCGAGTTATAAATTGTCTGCAGTAGAATCAATGGATGGGGTAGTCATCGGGAGACGCGGCAGAAATCGCAAGGACAAATATAGAAATGATATGATGGCAAACGGAAATTCTGTTGAACTATCAGTAGGACAGTCAAACTCTTATACATGGTCTCAACAGGCACAATCAACAGTGGTACAAAAAGACTTACGCGTGGAATATTCGATTCAATCAAAAATGAGTATCCCCTCAGACGGAAACGACCACCGCGTGCACATCGATGATTTCGAATTGCCTGCGAATTATGAATACCACACCGCACCAAAATTGGATCCTGCTGTGTTCTTAACCGCACAGGTGACGGGTTGGGAAAAACTGAACCTTCTCAGCGGCGAATCGAATTTGTACTTTGATGGAACCTATATCGGCAAATCGTATATCGATGTGAATTCAACAAAAGACACCTTGTCGTTCTCATTGGGTAAAGACAAGAAAATTCAGATTGAACGTGTACGCATCGATGAGAAGAGCACAAAGAAGACCATCGGTGGTCGTCAGAAGTTTGAAGTGGCGTACGAGATCAAAGTGAAAAACAATGGAGGTGCAGCGATTCCGATCGTCATCAAAGACCAAATGCCACTTTCGGTGAATACCGACATCAAAGTGAAAAACGGCGAATATGAAGGTGCCGTGTTGGATGAAAAAACAGGAATCTTGACCTGGCGAATTACCTTAGCGCCATCTCAAAACAAATCCATGAAATTCAATTATTCGGTGGATTCGAATCCGGGGTATGTGTTGTATGTCGAATAGAAAATTCAATAAATAGAATCAAGGCCGGTCCCAACAGATCGGCCTTTTTCATTTACCTTTGTACCCCATGAAAAGGTACTTCATAGAAATTGCTTACGACGGCTCCACTTACTTTGGTTGGCAGCGTCAGCCTAAGCAGAATTCTGTGCAGCAAGAAATGGAAGAGAATTTAAGTAAGTTATTTTCCAATCAACCGATTCAAGTTGTGGGTTGTGGTCGAACAGATGCAGGTGTGCATGCAAAACAGTACTTTCTTCACGTCGACCTCCCTGAAATTGACGATCCGAACCAGTTTTGTTTTAAGTTGAATCGCATGCTTCCCCCATCTATTGCAGTGTATGCGATGAAAGAAGTTGATGCTGAAATGCATGCTCGATTTCATGCTACGGCAAGAACTTACAGGTATTACATTCATCAGAAGAAAGATCCTTTTCTCGTAGGATTGAGTTGGTATGTACCTCAAGAACTTGATTTTGAAGCGATGAATGAAGCAGCGAAATACTTGCTAGGGAAACAAGATTTTACTTCGTTGTCGAAATTACATACCGATGTGAAAACCAATATCTGCACAGTAAGTCATGCGGAATGGAAAAACGATCAAAACGAGTGGTACTTTGAAATTACGGCAGATCGTTTTTTGAGAAATATGGTGCGTGCAACGGTAGGAACCCTTATGGATGTGGGACAAGGAAAAATTCCACCCACGAAAATACCAGAGATCCTTTCAGCCATGGACCGCGGAGCAGCATCGACTTCGGTTCCCGCACATGGCTTATACTTATGGAGAATT
>CALPWQ020000018.1 GCA_943327315.2 Chitinophaga pinensis | reverse complement strand
ATTTTGAATTATGTTCAGGTTTTGTTCGCTCACCTCCGCTGGGGAAAGCCGCTGGGGCGGAATATCAAAAGCAAATTTTAGTGAACTTCTCTAGTATTGACACCTGCGTTATAGCTTAGGAAGCATGTATAAACCACCCCTTGCCCCTCCACTAGGGGATTTTTATTTTTTTCTTGCTGAGCGTCAACTCACCAAACATTCATAATTCGTAATCATTGTTGTCCTACTAAACCCAACTTCATGTTATATCCAATCCTGTTTACTTAGATTAACTGACCCCATCGGCCTGTCCGCTGCGGTGGGGTCAAACAGTTTAAATACTTTATGATTAAATCAGATAAAATAAAAAACCACCCCCATTCTTTAAAACCACTTCATAAAGCCAATGATTTCAATGGTTTCAAGAAGAACAGTAAAGTTTTATCGGACAACAATGATTCGTAATTCGTAATTCGTCATTAGTAATTGGTAATTAGTAATTAGTCACAATCTCTTAAATCCGCTTCACGGGTAAACACTACCCAATACTCGTACAAGGTTCCTGAGGTAAAAAGGCTTGATTGTATGCGTTGGTAACCTGCCTTCTTCAAATTCTGAATAAATTCCTTGTGGTGTGCATCCGCAATTCGGCGGTTATCTACCCAACTTCCTCGGTGGTCGATGCAGGTAGTGGCGTTGCAACGGTTGGTCTTTTCGAAGGGAATCTGAATGGTATAGGTCACCGTATCTCCTGAAATTACGGTTAAATCAACAGCTATACTGTCCAATACCACACGCTTGTAGTCACTTTTCTCGAAGGACCATTTTAAGTACTTCCCAACACTATCTGCCACATAATTGGAAAGTTGATGACCAATGTCTTCACCGTTTAAAAACTCAGGTCCCGAATAACACGCCATCGCAACGGAATCATCGATGTAAATTTCATAGGGACTGCAGGCCAAGGGTTCGTCTTCCTCCTTCTGTTTTTTTTCAGGAGTGGAACAAGCGACAATCAGTAAAAAGAAAATAAAACGCAGCATAGAAACAAAGTTAGCGATACAATCAAATGTATTCACCAATGTGCCTCACAAATTAAATTGGTTAGTGTATATTTGACGTTAAGAAAACCTTTCGCTGTGCTGAAATCAACATGTCAAATAGCTGTCCTTCTGCTTGTGATCTTCACATCTGTTTCTGCGGTTGCCCAAGTGCATCCAACGGACAACAATGCATTCATTCAAAATGAAGTGGCTTCCGTATTTATTGAAGTAGACCCCGCTGATTTGGCCTTGATGCTACATCCCGATAGCCTTGAAGCGAATCACGAATATCCAGCTATATTCAAGTATGTAAGTTCAATATTGGTCGATTCAGTGGTTAACGTCGGGTTTCGACTCCGCGGGAACACCTCCCGTTTTGCGGCAAAAAAGTCCTTTAAAGTTTCAATGAATAGCTTTGTGCAAGGACAGAAATGGCTTGGACTTGAGAAGCTCAACTTAAACGGTGAGCACAACGACCCATCCATCCTGCGGTCATTTCTCTCTGCATCGCTTTTGCGCGATCAAAATGTGATTTCATTCAGAAATAGTTATGTCCGTTTGTATGTAAATGGTGAATACAAAGGCTTGTATTACAACGCCGAGCACATCGATGAGAATTTCATCACTTTGCGTTTTCCTGGGGATGACAATGGCAATCTGTACAAGGCCAATTGGGGTGCGGACATGACTTATCAAGGAACTGGACAAGCTGCCTATGTTCCCTACTATGAGTTGAAAACAAACACTGCAGCCTACGATTACAGCGGATTAATTTCCTTCCTAAACACCCTTAACACCTGCAGCGATGCCGATTTCCCTTGTGTCATTCAGCAAATTTTAGATGTTGATCTCTACCTCCGCACCTTGGTGATCGAAGTGCTGGCGGGGCATTGGGATGGACATTCCTACAATAAAAACAACTTCTACCTCTACCAACGTCCGTCAGACGGGAGATTCGTCTTTATCGAGTATGACATGGACAATACCTTCGGGATCGATTGGATGGGGATCAATTGGGCAACACGAAACATCTACCAATGGTCACAAAGCAATCAGCCACGACCACTTTATACGCGGCTAATGAATGTGCCTTACTTCAAAGACTTGTTCACCTATTATATGGATCAAGCCATCACGAGTTTTTACACAGAACAAAGCATCAACACCCTGCTTACCGACAAACAAGCACTGATTGAAAGTGCAGCTCTGGAAGACACGTATAAAACACTTGATTACGGATTTACAGATCAAAATTTTCTTGATGCAATAACCCAGGCAGCAGGTGCACATGTTACCTCATCCATATATTCATTTGTTGTGAACCGCAAAGGGTCAGCGAACAATCAAACGAATTATCAAGGCTTGCAAAACCCATGTCCCTTGGCCATCGATGACCTTGAGTCTAACCCGTTTGTTCCGATAAAAGCATTTAATCTGATGGGACAAGAAGTTCCACTAAATACGAAAGGACAGCTCATGTTCTATCTAGATGCCAATGGAAAAACACGCACCTATTTTCCAATACAGTAAACAATGAAAAACCTTTTTATATTCCTCTTTCTAGTCATTGGATCATCAATAGCATGTGCCAAAGATACTCCCATAGATCGGGTTGAACCTGCATTTTGGTGGGCGGGCATGGAACATCATCAAGTAGAAATTATAGTTCACGGAACAGGAATCAGCGAACTGACACCGAGCTCCGACCACTTGCTGATTTTGGGAGTTACACGAACTGAAAATCCAAACTATGTGTTCATTAAAATTGAAACACAAGGAAAGAGTGCTGGAAACTATGACATACATTTCAGCAGAGGAAAAAAACAAGTATATACCTTGTCGTATGCGCTAAAACAGCGACGAGAAAACTCAATAAACCGTCTTGGTTTCAACAGTTCGGATGTCATTTATTTGCTGATGCCCGACCGCTTCGCCAATGGAAATTTGTCCAACGACAGCGACGCCAGCACCAAAGAAAAAGCAAACAGAAGTTTACCCGGAGGACGTCATGGCGGAGATCTTCAAGGCATTGCAGATCATCTCAACTACATCAAGGATCTTGGCGCAACAGCCATTTGGAGTACACCCTTGTTGGAAGACAACGACGCCGAATACAGTTACCACACCTACGGTCAGAGTGACTTGTACCGTGTCGATCCGCGCTATGGAACGAATGAAGAATACTGTTCACTCGTCTCAAAGTGTCACCAAAATGGGTTAAAAATGATCATGGATGTGGTACCCAATCACTGGGGCGCAGCACATTGGATGATGAATGATTTACCTACCTACGAATGGATTCATCAATTTCCAGGTTACGGACAAACCAATTACCGCACCTCCACACACATGGACAACCACCGTTCAGAGCGCGACACGTATTACTGCGAAGATGGATGGTTTGTGCGTTCGATGCCAGATTTAAATCAGCGAAACCCCTTGGTCTTAAATTACCTGGTTCAAAATACAATTTGGTGGATTGAATATGCCGACTTGGATGGGATTCGTATCGATACGTATTCGTTTAATGACAAGGAAGCCATCGCAGATTGGACAAAACAAGTCATGAACGAATATCCCAACTTGAATATGGTTGGTGAAATTTGGCTACACGACCAAGCACAGATTTCTTACTGGCAGAATGAAAGTCCGATCGCAGCGATTCAAAACTACAACAGTCACCTTCCTTCTGTGATGGATTTCACCTTGCACGATGCGATTCTAGGCGCGTTCAAAGAAAATGAACAGGGTTGGGACAAAGGCGTTGTTCGCTTTTTTGATAATTTTTCGAACGATTTCCTGTACAAAGACCCACAAAACTTGTTGGTGTTCTTTGAAAATCACGATACCCAGCGTTTCAATGAAATCTGTCCAAGTCTCGATGATTACAAACTCGCATTGACATTGATTTCTACTTGCCGAGGTATCCCACAAATTTACTACGGTTCAGAAATCGGAATGGCGGGAAAAAAAGAAGTGGGGGATGCCGATATTCGTCAGGATTTTCCTGGCGGGTGGCCTGGTGATGGCGTCAATGCATTTGTCCCCGAAGACAACAAAGAGACGACGGGTTTCGATCAAAAGGCGGCGGGTAGAACTGCCGAACAAGAAGCCTACCATGCTTTTACAAAAAAATTGCTCAATTGGAGAAAAGACAACGCAGTCATTCATTCCGGAAAAATGATTCACTTTATTCCTGAAAACAACGTCTATGTGTATTTTCGTGTTCTTGAGAACAAGGTCGTTATGGTCATTTTAAACAATAGTGCTACCCAACAAAGCATCAATCCATCGCGCTTCAACGAAGGATTTCTCGGACACACAAGCGGAACAGACATCCTTTCAAACGAGACCTTTGACCTCAATGCTTCCAATTGGCCAATGAAAGCAAAAACTTCCTACATAATCGAACTGCGATGAACCGAATTTTAACCCTTTTTGGAATTTTCCTTTTCGGAACAACAGTCTTTAGTCAAGGGCAAACACGTACGTATGTCTCTGTGAACAAAGAAGGGAATTCGATCGTAGTGAAGGTATCAGATGGTAGCTATTACTTCACCTATTTCAGTTCAGAAATCCTACAGACCGCTTTTGTGCCCAATGGCGAAACGCTCAATAACGACTCACATGCCGTGATTGCAAAAAGCACAAGTGACGACATCGAATGCATCCAAGATCAAGAGTCACTTGTCATTCTGAACGGTTCCAAAAGCATCACTGTTGACATCCAAAAAGAACCATTCAATGTTTCGTACAGGCACGATGCCAACTTATTGATTGCCGAAAAACAAGGTTATCAAAAATTAGGAAACGGGAACAAAGCACTTTCCTTTAGCATCACGAAAGAAGAGGCCTTGTTCGGCGGTGGCGCACGCGCTTTGGGCATGAACCGCCGTGGAAATCGATTGGAATTGTACAACAGAGCACATTACGGGTATGAAGAACGTTCGGTTTTAATGAACTATACGATGCCTATTGTGGTTAGTTCTAAACGTTTCATGCTACACTTTGACAACGCACCAATCGGTTACTTGGATCTGGATTCAAAGGGCGATAACAGTATCGTTTATGAGACAGTTGCAGGAAGAATGGTCTATCAAGTTATTGCCGGAAATTCTTGGGAAAACTTGATTGAAAACTATACACAACTAACGGGTCATCAACCCCTACCTCCGCGCTGGGCTTTTGGAAATTTCGCTAGCCGTTTTGGCTATCACTCACAGGATGAAGTCGAATATACGGTGAACCAATTTTTCAAGGACAGCATTCCACTCGATGCAGTGATCTTAGACCTTTATTGGTTTGGCAAAGAGATTCAAGGCACCATGGGAAATCTAAAATTTTACACCGACTCCTTCCCTGCGCCTGATAAAATGATTCAGGACCTCAATGCGAAAAATATACATACGGTACTGATCACCGAACCTTTTATCCTTACCACTTCTGACAGATGGAAAGAGGCCGTTGACAACGACATTTTGGGGAAAGACAGTTTGGGGAAATCATTCACTTACAACTTCTATTTTGGAAATACCGGCTTGATTGACATCTACAGTGAAGCAGGCAAGAAGTGGTTTTGGAACATTTATACAGGTTTGATTGAGCGCGGAGTAAGCGGTTTCTGGGGAGATCTTGGCGAACCCGAAGTACATCCGCATGATTTAAGACATGCCAATGGTCCTGCCGATTGGGTGCACAACATTTATGGGCACGACTGGGCAGGATTGATTCACAAAGGGTACGAATCGACGTATCCCAACGTTCGACCTTTTATTTTAATGCGTGCTGGTGCTGCTGGATCTCAGCGCTATGGCATGATTCCATGGTCGGGCGATGTCAACAGAACATGGGGAGGATTGCGTCCGCAAACAGAAATTTCCCTTCAAATGGGACTTCAAGGCATTGGATACATGCATTCTGATTTGGGTGGATTCGGCGGAGCAAATGACGATCCAGAATTGTATGTACGGTGGTTGCAATATGGTGTTTTCCAACCCATTTTCCGACCGCATGCCCAAGAAGAAGTGGCGAGTGAACCTGTCTTCAAAGATGCGGAAACAAAAGCCCTGGCGAAAAAAGCCATTCAGTTGCGCTATGATTTATTGCCCTACAATTATACCTTGGCTTACATCAACAGCACCAAAGGAACTCCGCTGATGCGTCCGCTATTTTACATGACACCAAACGACACAGCCTCCTACCGCATCTCATCCACTTATTTATGGGGTGATGCCTTTTTGGTGACGCCTGTGACCGATCCAAAAGCGAGTGAAGTGACCGTTTATTTTCCAACAAACACAACATGGTTTGACTATTACACTCCAGGATACATACGCGTGAATGGTATCGAAGGAATCACCCAACAACGCATACGCACTACCCTGGACCACATTCCTACCTATGTGAAAAGTGGAACCTTTGTTACGCTTTGTCCAGGTATGCAGCACACATCCGAGTTTAAGCCAGAAAACATAGACATTCTATTCTACTTGGACCCAAACATCCCTGAAGCCAATGGTATTTGTTATACCGACAATGGCACCGATGCGCAAGCCATAGAGAACGGAAACTTTAGCCTCATCCATTTGCACTACAAACAATTAGGAGGTCGTTCCGTATTCGATTTTTATGTTAATGAAAATCCAATAAAGGGTGCGATTGCGGATGAACTTGTTGTCCGAAATGTGCCAAATGCGCCTAAATCCGTGAAAGTAAACACGAAAAATGTGAGCTTTTCATACAACGAGGCCATGCATGAGGTGCGCGTTCAAGATGTTGGAAATGGAAAGAAAAATCGCGTGAACATCTTGTGGTAACACTTTCATAGTGTCATTTTGACATTTACATATATTTTTTATTACATTTGAACCTGTTCTACTAAATTTAAACTATGCTAAAATCAGTACTTACTGCGCTATCGTTGGCTTTTGTCGCAATGACAAGCACTGAAGCGCTTGCTCAAGGAGCTACGATCAAAGGTACCGTAACAGACTCTTTGAATCAACCCATGTACAATGCATCAGTCATTCTCGAAGGACAATCTAGAGGGGCTTTGACAAACGACAAAGGGTATTATTTCATTACGAATGTCCCTGCAGGTGATTACAAATTGATTTTCCGATCGTCAGGATTCACTACGGTGACACGGTCAATTACCTTAAGTGCGAATCAAACATTGATTTCTGATGCCGTTCTTGTTTCTGCTGTGCAAGAAATTGATGAAATGGTCGTGATTGGCTACGGTACAACTCGCACCACCGACATGACAGGTTCTGCATCGGTTTTGACCGACAAGAATTTCGTTCAAGGATCGGTATCAACACCAGAACAGCTCATCATGGGGAAAGCCGCAGGGGTTAAAGTAAACTCGAACGATGGGGCACCAGGTTCAGGTAGTACCATTCGTTTGCGCGGTGGAACATCCATCAATGCGAGCAACGATCCATTGATTGTTGTGGATGGTGTTCCCTTGGACAACGGAGGAATCTCCGGTGCGTCTAGCCCCTTGTCACTAATTAATCCAAATGATATCGCATCTTTTGTTATCCTGAAAGATGCCTCCGCAACAGCCATTTACGGTTCGAGAGGAGCCAATGGTGTGATTCTCATTACAACGAAAAAAGGAACAGGACTTAATGATAAAGTCACTGTGGTTGTCGATACGAAGCAATCGCTTTCTACGGTAGCAAAATATGCCAATGTATTAAGTGCTGATGAATACCGCAATTTGATTACAACAAACGGAACAGCAACACAAGCAGCTTTGTTGGGTACAGCCAGTACAGACTGGCAACGTCAAGTCTTCCACAATGCTTTTGTCACCGACAACAACGCTTCAGTAACCGGAGGAATAAAGAATTTACCATACCGCTTATCCATGGGAAATCGCAACGAAAATGGATTGCTTCGTCGTGACCTCTTCAACAGAACATCTGCTTCATTGAGCATGACACCATCCTTCTTCGACAAGCATTTACAAGTGGAATTGAACACCCGAATTGTACATACACAAAATTTCTTTGCCAACAGAGGTGCATTGGGTGCAGCGTATTTCGATCCAACAAAACCTGTGAATGACACTGCTGGAATCAACAACTATTACGAGTGGATGGACGGCAGTAAACCTGTGACTTTGGCACCAAAAAATCCAGTTGGATTACTCTACTCTCGAGAAGATGTGAGCAAGGTAAATCGTTTGATTGGGAATGTGAAACTGTCTTACAAGCTTCATTTCTTCCCAATGGTTAAAGTTGTTGTGAATGCTGGTACTGACCAATCCGAAGGATCAGGTAGTGTAACAGTTCCTGTCAACTCTGCATCTGGTTATTTTTCTTTAGGAAGTTATAGCCAATACCGCCAAACGAAAGGAAACAAGTTGTTAGAAGCTTACGCGAATTTCAACAACGGAGAAAAAAAATCAAAACACTTGGTGGATGTCACACTTGGGTATTCATACCAAGATTGGTACACTTCAAGTCCAAATAACGCAACGTACAGTTTAGGGAAGCCTGATTCAGTGATTCAAGTTGCTGAAGCAAATCCATTCTATACGAAGAATGCATTGCTTTCTTTTTACGGTCGTTTGATTTACACCTTCAACAATAAGTATGTGTTCAATGCTGTACTTCGTCGCGATGGGTCTTCTCGTTTCAGTCCCGATACCCGTTGGGGTCTTTTCCCATCTGTTTCTGCAGCGTGGATTATAACCAACGAAGAATTTATGAAAAGCATCAAAGGATTAAACCTTTTGAAAATTCGCGGGGGTTATGGGGTTACGGGGCAGCAAGATGGGATCGGTGATTACGCCTACATTTCAAACTACTATCAAGGAGCGACTAGTGCACAATATGCTTTTGGTGGACAATACTACACGGTATTCCGTCCAGGAGGATTTGATGCAAATTTGAAATGGGAGCAAACGGCAAGTTATAATGTCGGACTTGACTTTGGCTTCTTAAAAGACCGCATCAGTGGTTCGATTGATTTGTACACGAAAACAACAACAGACCTTTTGGCAACTGTTCCTGTTCCTGCAGGGTCAAACTTCACCAATCAGATTTTAACGAATGTGGGAAGTATGAACAATAAAGGAATTGAAGTGAGCACGAATATCGGTGTAATTGCAAAAAAGGACATGCGTTTCGACATCATGGTAAATGGTACCTACAACAAGAATACCGTGTTGAAACTATCTCAGGTAAATGATCCTAATAGCCCAGGAATTTTGGTGGGCGGGATTTCTGGAGGAATTGGAAACACTGTGCAAGTTCACCAATTGGGCAATCCAACCTTCTCTTACTTCGTGTACGAGCAAAAGTACGACGCCAATGGAAGTCCAATTGAGTCGGGATCACCGATTGATCCTGCCAATCCAACGGGTACAAAATACACGGATTTGGATGCATTTGTAGACCGCAATGGCGATGGAGTAATCAATATCGACGACCGTTACATTTCACACAAAGCTGCACCAAACGTATTCCTCGGAATGACTTTAAACTTTAGCTACAAAAAATGGTATGTAGGACTTTCCATGCGCAGCGAGTTGGGTGGATACATCTACAACAACATTCACTCCAACAACGCAACATTTCAATCCGTGAATGGAACACAACAATACCTGAGTAATATTTCACAGTTGTACTACAACGAACAATTCCAAAAAACTACAGAGCGTCAGTTGTTGAGCGACCATTATTTGGAAAAAGCGAACTTCCTTCGTTTGGATTATATAAATCTTGGGTATAACTTCGGTAAGATGGAATGGACAGGGAAAAAAGTTGGTTTGAATGCTTCGCTTGTCGTTTCCAATGTGCTTGTGATTACAAAATATAGTGGACAAGATCCTGAAGTAAATGGTGGAATCGATAACAACATTTATCCACGTCCACGCATGTACTCACTCAATTTGACGTTTGACTTTTAATCTACGAAACCATGAAGAATACATTTAAATATGCACTTATCCTCTTCGTTGGAATAAGTATTCTTTTCACCACTGGGTGTAAAAAACAACTGAATCAAACGCCAAAATACGGGTTGAACGCTGAAGTCATTTATGGTGATCCAAGCAACTACATCAATGTGTTGGCGAAATTGTACTCCGGTCTTTCTATGACAGGTTTGAAAGGTCCAGCTGGAAATGGCGATATCGCAGGCATTGACGAAGGATTCTCAGCCTATGTGCGCGTATTGTTTAACTTGCAAGAGTTGCCAACAGACGAAGCTGTTTGTGGATGGAATGACCCAGGAATTCCTGAATTGAACAAGATGACATGGTCACCTGAGACCTCATTCATCAAAGGAATGTACTACCGCGTGTATTACCAAATCACCATATGTAATGAGTTCATCCGCGAATCGAGTGATGACAAAATGTCGGAACGCGGCTTCTCAGAAGTGGACAAAGCACGCATCCGTGTTTACCGCAATGAGGCCCGTTTCTTGCGTGCCTTGAGCTACTACCATGCGATGGACTTGTTCGGAAATGTTCCATTCGTAACGGAAGCAGATAAGGTGGGTGCATTCTTGCCAGATCGCATCTTGCGTGCAGATTTGTTCAACTATATCGAAACAGAACTTATTGCGATTGAGAACGAGCTTCCATTTGCTTCACCAGCAGAATATGGACATGCAAGCCGCTCTGCTGCTCAGTTCCTACTGGCACGCATGTATTTGAATTCAAAAGTATACACAGGAACAGAACGTTATACTGATTGTGCTACCTATTGTTCTAAAATCATCAATACAGGTGGTTTCGCTTTAGACGATAAATACACAGATCTTTTCCGTGCGGACAACAACACATCTCCAGAGATTATCTTCCCAGTGATTTATGACGGAATTAATGCCCAAACCTATGGAGGAACAACATTCATGGTATGTGCATCTTTGGGTGGGTCAATGGTAGCTGCAAATTACGGTGTAAATGGAAAATGGGGAGGGCTTCGAGCTACAGCACCTTTCGTGAACAAATTTGCCGACACAACGCTTGATTCTCGTTATCAGTTCTACACCACAGGTCAAACGAAAGACATTACCAGCTTGTCGACATTTACACAAGGGTATGCGCTACCGAAATATCAGAACATCACCTCTACAGGGGCTCTTGCTTCAAACAGTGCAACATCCGCATTTGTTGATATCGACTTCCCAATGTTCCGTTTGGCAGATGTGTACTTGATGTATGCAGAATGTGCTGTTCGCGGAAGTGCTAGTGCAGGAACAGCATTGACTTATGTGAATTATCTGCGTGAACGTGCTTATGGCAATGCAACATCCAACTTCTCAGCACTGACTTTAAATGACATCATTGATGAGCGTGCACGTGAATTGCATTGGGAATGCACGCGCCGTACCGATTTGATTCGCTTCGGATTGTTTACGGGTGGAACGTATGTATGGCCATTTAAAGGTGGGGATGTCGCTGGTATCAGTGTGTCTGACCACTTGAACTTGTACCCTATTCCAACGGCAGACCTCGTGTTGAACACGAATCTCATTCAGAATCCAGGTTACTAAGAGTTAGGTTAAACCAATCATAAAAAAGGGGGACGCTGTAGAAATCGTCCCCCTTTTTACATACCATATATTTTTATTTCAGCATCCATGAACCTCCAACGCTAATCACATTGGAAAGCGCGAGGTAATCTGAATGTGTTGTGCCGTTAATGCCTCCTGTTGGACAAAATTTGACCGCAGGAAAAACTTGACCATAGGCCTTTAATGCTTCTATACCACCGAATAAATTTGCCGGAAAAAACTTAAATGTCGTCAAGCCCATTTCTAATCCCGCCATAATTTCTGATGGCGTAACTGCTCCAGGAATAAATGGAATCGTTCCATTCTTCAAGTGGTTCATCAAATCCATCGTGGCGCCCGGTGATACAATGAAGTCCACTCCAAGATCAACCAATGGCGCCACTTGACCAATGGATATTACCGTTCCCACTCCGACATCGATCGTAGGATAATTTTTCTTTACATGTGCAATCGCGGTAAGGGCATATTCCGTTCGAAGTGTAATCTCCGCGACGTGTATATTTTGCTCCAATAAGCGGTTCATGACAACATCCGTTTCCTCCATTGAGTTCACCGTGACTACGGGAATCATGTTATGTTTTGCCAATACCTGGTCTATTCCGTGTTGCATACCTTCTAATTAAATAATAAAACTTGCCCCTTGTTCACTGTCACTGACCGTGCGTCGTGCTTGCGCAAACAACTCACGACCTAGACCATGCGTTGCCGCTTTCTTCGTCCGAACAGCACGCACTTCAACACCTTCTGTCAAGCACTCCAAAGTTCCCGATACAGCATCCAAACGCAGCAAGTCTCCTGTTTGAATTTTCCCTATAAAGCCTCCGTCACTTGCCTCTGGCACCATGTGGATCGCAGCAGGCACTTTACCCGAAGCGCCCGACATGCGCCCATCCGTCAACAACGCGACTTTGTATCCACGTTTCTGTAAAATGGTCAATGAAGGTGTCAACTGGTGCAATTCTGGCATTCCATTTTGTTTTGGTCCTTGAAAAGCAAGCACTGCAATGAGGTCTTTGTTCAATTCTCCTCGTTTGAATGCCGCGATGAAATCTTCTTGTTCATCGAACACGACAGCCGGTGCTTCAACGATTAAATGTTCGTTATCTACGGCAGAGGTTTTAATCACCGAGCGACCAATGTTCCCTTTCAGGACCTTGATTCCACCTTCCGGTTTGAATGGGTCAGATACAGGCCGAACAATGGATGCATTCAATGATTCCTTCGCGCCTTCGCGCCATACCAACTTTCCGTTCTCAATGCTCGGTTCTTTGGTAAAATTCAACAAGCCATGACCAAGAATGGTATTGACATCATCGTGCAACAAGCCATGCTCAAGCAATGAGCGCATCACAAATCCAACACCACCTGCGGCATGGAAATGATTGACATCTGCAGCACCATTTGGATATACACGCGCCAACAATGGAATCACGGCAGACAAATCCGAGAAGTCATCCCAATTGATGATGATACCTGCAGCGCGAGCAATCGCAATGATATGAATGGTATGGTTTGTAGATCCGCCTGTGGCGAGTAAGCCAATAATGGCATTGACAATAGTCTTTTCAGTGACCATTCCTGCCATCGTCGCACTAAATTCTTTCCTGTTGCTGAGCGCCAACGCCGCTTTAACCGCCTCCTCTGTCAACAAATCGCGCAAAAGTGTTCCAGGATTCACGAAACTTGAACCCGGCAATTGCAAGCCCATAATTTCCATAAGCATCTGGTTGCTGTTGGCCGTTCCATAGAAGGTACACGTTCCCGGTGAATGGTACGAATCTGATTCACCTTTCAACAATTCGGCACGTCCAATTTTTCCTTCGGCATACGCCTGACGAATCTGCGACTTTTCATCGTTGCTGATTCCTGTTGGCATTGGTCCCGCTGGAACAAACACCGTTGGGAGGTACCCAAATCGCAAGGAACCCATCATCAACCCAGGAACTATTTTATCACAAATTCCCAAGTTGAGCACAGCATCAAACATGCGGTGAGAAAGTCCAATCACACTCGACATCGCGATGACATCTCGACTGAAAAGCGACAGCTCCATGCCCACTTGACCTTGCGTCACCCCATCGCACATGGCTGGAACTGCTCCTGCAACCTGTGCAACGGCATTGTGCGCTTGTGCATATTCACGTATTTTGTCTGGATACTGTTCGTAGGGTTTGTGTGCCGACAACATGTCGTTGTAGGCTGTAACAATACCGATGTTTGGCACGACATCCTCAGACAATTTCGCCTTGTCATCGTGACCACATCCCGCGTAGGCATGTGCGAGGTTTCCGCATTGAAGCCCCGATCGAGAGGGAACCGTACGAAACTGCTCGTGCATGGCATCGAAGTACTCTTGTCGCGTTTCCTTGCTGCGTTCAACGATTCGTTGGGTGACATCTAGAATTACTTTATTCATATCAAGGAGCGTAAAATACGTTTAACTGACCGAATTCGCGCTGCAGATATCCCACAGGCAAACCGCTTTCTTTATTTTTATTGAAAATCGTTTCTTTTTCTGTTCCGGTAATCATCAATGCCACTTGTTTGGCTTGTTTCAGCATGCCTTTGCTGCATGTGATTCGCTCCGTAGGAAAATCTGGTGCTGTTGTGCAAAGGATTTTGACCGATTCAGCACGTAAATCAATTTCTGATGCGGCGTCATTCGGAAAGAGCGATGCAAAATGTCCATCCTTTCCCATGCCCAACAAGATAAAATCAGTGCGGTCCATGAAAGGTTGATATTCTACAGAAACCACCGATAAATTGTGTTCGGCATCCTCATCATCATGCACCATTCCGATAAAATGTGCTTGACCACAGACAGCCTCACCAAATGCCTCTCTCAAGGCGCGTTCGTTGTTTTTTGGATGATCTAAAGGCACATAGCGTTCATCGACCAAGCCAATCCACACCTTGTCCCACTTGATATCCTCCTTCGCTAAGCGCGCATAGACCACCAAAGGCGTTGTTCCTCCCGAAAGTAAAATATGTGCTGAACCATGCATTTCAATCGCTGATCGAATAAGGTCAGCAATAGATTGCGTGATTCCTTCCTCAAGGGAAGTGAGGTCATTATAGGTTTTCATTGAGGTAGCGGTAAGATGTTGGCCACATGTGATCCTCCTTCATGATTTGTTCACCCGGACCCCACGTTCCTGCTTCGTATAAGACATTTTTCTGTTTTGATACTGCCCATCCGTCAACAATAGACTCAATCCAGATCCATGCTGCTTCCAATTCATCTTGGCGCATGAATAAGGTTTGTTCACCACGAAGTACATCGACAATCAATCGCTCATAAGCCTCAGGGAAACGTTCATTGAATGAATCCATGTAATCCAGTTTCAATGAAATCGGCTTGTAGCGGTATCCACCAGGACCAGGCAATTTTGTCATTTGTACCAATTCGATGCGCTCTTCGGGCTGAAGACGCATAATCAATCGGTTACCAGGAATTTCTTCATCCGAAAACACATTGTGCTTCACCGACTTGAAATTGATGACGATCTCAGAGTAGCGTTTCGGCATTCGTTTGCCCGTTCTCAAATAAAACGGTGTTCCTTTCCATCTCCAGTTGTCAATGTGCGCTTGAACGGCCACAAATGTTTCCGTGTTTGATTCGTACTCTTCGATATCCTCTAAATAAGAATTCAATTGTTTTCCATCAACAACTCCTCGCGTATACTGGCCACGAACCGTCTCCGTCACTACCGACTTTTTATTGAACAAACGCAAGGAGTTGAGAACTTTCAGCTTTTCATTCCGCACAATATTGGCTTCCAAGCGTGAAGGTGGTTCCATCGCAATCAAACACAACAATTGGAGCAAGTGGTTTTGCACCATGTCGAGTAAGGCACCACTATTGTCGTAATATCCACCGCGGTGTTCAACACCAAGACTTTCAGCTACGGTAATTTGCACATTGTCGATATGATCAGCGCTCCACGCATTTTCAAACAAGTGATTCGCAAAACGAAGTACCATTAGATTTTGTACCGTTTCTTTTCCCAAATAATGGTCGATGCGGTAAATCTGATTCTCATGAAAACAACTGCTAATCATTGAGTTGATTTCTTGTGACGATGCAAGGCTATTGCCTAAGGGTTTTTCCAACACCACCTTACTGCTTGAATTGACCAATCCAGCATGCTTCAAGCACGCGCAAATTGGACCAAATGCTTCAGATGGCGTAGATAAGTAATAAAGGTTCTGATGATTTGGTGTTTTTGAGAGCGACTTTTGCAAATCCTCATAATTCACCAACTCATGTTCGGGAATACATTTCAGATGAATGCGCGAAATGAAAACATCAATTACCTCAGGTTTCACAGCATAGTCTGTAGATTCAGCGATGAACTTTCTGACCTCATCTTTAAATGTCGCATGTTTGCGTGTCGATCGTGTTACTGGATAAATGCTGAAATCAACCGTCAATTGGTTGTCTGCATACCGATGAAAAAGCGCTGGATAAATCTTTCGAAAAGCCAAATCTCCATCCCCTCCGAAAACGATCACATTGAACGGTTTTATCGGTTTTACTTGCTTTTTCCCATTAGATGGCTTCATAGTTATTGCGTTAGTGCGGTACAAAAATACATGCTTTATGTCAAAAATACACTAAGTATGTATGAAATTCAAATGAAGTCTCAAAGAATGCCTTTAAAACGCGAAATTATCGAAGCCTGTTTTCAATAAATCGTGGTATTTCTGTTCGTTAAACTTATAGAATTGAGACGGTTTATGAGGGACCCCTTCTTGACGTTCTTCTAAACTCTCGAGGATATCCATTTTTAACATTTTGCGGCGAAAATTCCGCTTATCCAGTTCAACACCTAAAATTGCTTCATACAGTCTGTGCAGCTGAGACAGAGTAAATTTCTCCGGAAGCAAATTGAATCCAATGGGTTGCACATTTAACTTTTCCTTCAATTTTTTCAATGCACCATCCAAAATTTGGCGGTGGTCAAAGGCCAACTCACCAATTTCTTCAATCGGAATCCATGTCGCTGCGCGTGCAAAAGATGCAGGCTGGGGCACATAATTGTTCATGCCAACCAATGAATAATAGCCTATTGTTACAACGCGAGCATCTGGATCTTGACGAACCGCCTTCAACCATGCACGGTCTTGAGGCTTGCTCAAACGATCTGGATCACCAAAGGCTCCCACCTGCTCCAAGAAAATATCCTCCAAGCCAGTGAGTTCATTTAGCACACGATTTGCCGCGGTGTCTAGCGGTTCATCTTCAAAAATTAAATCCCCCGGCAGGGCCTTATAGGTGTCCAAGCCAACAACGGTTTCTCGTTCTATCAACAATACATTGAGCTTATTCAGGTCAAATCCAAAGATTACGCAATCGGCAGAAATGCGCGGATTTAATTCATGGTTCATTTTATCGTGCATGCACAAATTTAATGAAGTTTTTTCTATACATTCGCAAAGTGTATTTTTGACACAAAGGTCCTTAACTATTTTTTTTTGTATGGTACTTATCGTTGATAGCGGTTCAACCAAGAGTGATTGGGTATTGATGAACAATGGTGAACAACACTCTTTTTCCACAATGGGCTTGAACCCATATTTTCATGACGAAGATACAGTTTATCATGCTGTTCATGGAAACACAGGTTTAAAAGAGGCTTCTTTGAAGATTGAGCGCGTATATTTCTATGGTGCTGGATGTTCAGCTCCTCATTTGAACGATGTCATTCGTCGTGGCTTAAAGCGCTTGTTTATCAATGCCGAAATTTCTGTGGACCATGATTTAACGGCTTGTGCTTATGCCACCTATCAGGGAGAGCCTAGTATTTCATGCATCATTGGAACAGGTTCAAATTCGTGTTATTTCGATGGGAAAAATGTAACTGAAGTTGTTCCTGCCTTGGGATATATCTTAGGTGATGAAGGCAGTGGATCTTACTTTGGGAAGAAACTTCTCTCCAACTACCTCTACCATCGTTTGCCAGAAGACATTTCTGATGTGTTGAAAAACGAATTGGGATTGACCAAAGACTTGATTGTTGAGCGCGTGTATATGACGCCGAACGCCAATGTATACCTGGCTTCTTTTATGCCTTTCATTACCCGTTTCGCAGAACATCCTTATATTCAGGAAATGGTGTATGAAGGTTTTCGTCATTTCATTGACATCCATGTGTGCTGTTACCCGAACTACCGTGAAGTAAAATCGCACTTTGTCGGTTCGATTGCTCAGATCTTTGAAAAACAATTGATTGCTGCCTGTGAATCTCTTGATGTGCAGATCGGTTCAATCATTCGAAAACCCATTGATGGACTTGTGAGCTACCATGAAAATCACCTTAAACTGCAAAAATCATGAAATTAGGATTGCTTTTCTCACTGCTATTTTATGTCGGAATGAGTTTTGCTCAGCCCGGAGAAAAAGGACTTTTGGTGACGCCAGATTGGGCGAAAAACGCGACCATTTATGAGGTCAATGTCCGTCAGTTTACGCCTGAAGGAACTTTTGCTGCCTTTGAAAAACAATTGCCGCGCTTAAAAGCAATGGGAGTGGATATCTTGTGGTTGATGCCGATCAATCCGATTGGTGAGAAAAACCGCAAAGGTTCGCTCGGAAGTTACTACGCGGTAAAAGATTACAAAGCGGTGAATCCTGAGTTTGGAAACAAAGATGATTTCAAACATTTGGTAGATGCCGCGCATGCTTTGGGGATGAAAGTGATCATCGACTGGGTAGCAAATCACTCTTCGCCAGATAATGTTTGGATTACAGAGGGACATCTAGACTATTACACACTCGATTCTACAGGAAATGTACAACCGACCATCGGAACAGATTGGTGGGATGTTGCCGATTTGAACTACGACAGCAAAGAGATGCGCGGTCGAATGATTGATGCCATGGAATATTGGGTGCGTGAGTTCGACTTGGACGGTTATCGTTGTGATGTTGCCGGATGGGTGCCGTTGGATTTCTGGATTGATGTGCGCACTGCATTGGACGAAATCAAGCCCGTTTTCATGCTGGCAGAAGCCGAAGAAGTAGCACTTCACCAAGCGATGGACATGACCTATGGTTGGGAATTCCACCACATCATGAATAAAATCGCCAAGGGGGTAATGGACATCGATGACATTCGCGCCTACTTCGAGAAAGACAAAACCTATCCTGTCAATGCGTACCGCATGATGTTTACCTCCAACCACGACGAAAACTCATGGAACGGAACGGAGATGGAGCGCATGGGTGAGGCTCGTTTTGCCTTGGCGGTTCTTGCAGCAACCATTGATGGCATGCCATTGATTTACAACGGACAAGAAACCAGCTTGGATCGACGCTTAAAGTTTTTTGACAAGGACTCTATTGGTTGGCAAAAAATGGATTTGGTAGATTTTTACACGAAGTTAAACAACCTACACCAAACCAATCAAGCGCTATGGGGTGGCCGTTCAGGTGGCGAATTGCAGCTGTTGAGTCCTGAAGGTGAAGAACACATGCTCGTTTTCGTTCGTGAAAAAGGGAAACAGAAAGTACTTGTGGCCATCAACCTCTCGCCATCGAATGGAAAAATCACCTTGACCGATGAGCGTCTTTGTGGTAAATACACGAATCTGTTCAGCGGGAAAACGCAAAAAATTGGAAAAACAATGTCCCTCGAGATGAAACCTTGGGAATACATCGTATTGACAAAATAATCCTATGAAAGCTGCTACTACTAAACCAAAACTTTCGTTCTGGCAGATCTGGAACATGAGCTTCGGATTCCTCGGAATTCAAATGGGATTTGCCTTGCAAAATGGAAATGCAAGTCGAATATTGACTGATTTCGGTGCTGATGTCGAAAGCCTGTCGTGGTTTTGGCTCGTCGCTCCATTGACAGGATTAATCGTTCAGCCCATCATTGGCTATTGGAGTGACCGCACCTGGTCAAAGCGTTTTGGACGAAGAAAACCCTTTTTCCTTGCCGGAGCTATCCTTGCCTGTGCCGCCTTGGTCCTGTTGCCAAATGCAGATCATTTCACCGCCTACTTCCCTGCCCTACTTGTTGGCGCTGGATTCTTGATGCTGATGGATGCTTCATTCAACGTGTCGATGGAACCTTTCCGAGCCTTGGTAGCAGATAATTTGCATGACGATCAAAGCACCAAAGGATTTTCCATTCAAACGGCATTGATTGGGATTGGCGCAGTAGTGGGATCATTCCTTCCTTGGATTTTAACAAATATTTTTGGCGTTTCTAATGACGTACAAGGCGTAAAAGTTCAGCCAAATGTCGTTTACTCCTTTTACATTGGTGCCCTTGTATTTATGGCAGCCATCTTATGGACAATCTTTAAAACGAAAGAATACTCGCCCGAAGAGCGCATCGAAATGGGCATTGTTTCGGAAGAAACGAAGAAGGAGAAATTCCGCATCCCTAAAGAAATGTGGCAACTCGGTTTGGTGCAGTTTTTCTCTTGGTTTGGCTTGTTCTGCCTTTGGGTATATACCACGACCGCCTTGCGCGAACATACCTATGATTTGCCCACAATGGAAGTCATTAAAGCTGGGCTCGAAGCCAATCCGACGGATGCCGTGTTGAAAAGCCAACACAAGTTGAGCGAAGATTTGGGCGACTGGGTGGGGATTTTATTCGGAATCTACAATGGGATCTCTGCGATTTTCGCGTTTTGCATTCCTTACATCGCAAAGAAACTCGGTAAATTAAAAACACATGCTGTTGCCTTGTTGATGGGGGGAATTGGTTTGGTTTTGATGTACTTCATGCCAGATAAAACCATGATGATCATCCCGATGATTTTTATCGGGATTGCTTGGGCAAGTATTCTAGCGATGCCATATGCAATCCTTGCAGGGGTACTTCCAGCGTCACAAATGGGCATCATGATGGGAATCTTCAATTTCTTCATTACCCTACCTCAAATTTTTAGCGCACTTTTCTCAGGACCAATTGTAAAATATATGTTTGGTGGCAATGCAGCTTATGCCCTTGTTTTGGGTGGATCAATGATGCTCATAGCATGTCTGTTAACACTTAGAATTAGACTAAAATAAATGAAAATAAAAGGACTTATTTTCGACTTAGATGGCGTATTGGTGTCCACAGAGAAAAACCACTTTATCGCTTGGAAAAAAACAGCGGAACGCCTTGGGTCGGATTTCACCGAAATGGACAATGAACAATTGAAAGGCATCAGTCGGGTAGATTCATTAAAAAAAATCATCACTTTGGCTGGAGCAACAGTTTCAACTGAATACTTTGAGGAGCTGCTCGTTTTTAAAAACGAGATCTACCTGGATTCCATTCGCACACTTGGTCCTGGCGATGCGCTCGCGGGTGTTCTCGAACTTTTGCAGCACGCCAAAGCACATGACATTAAACTTGGTGTAGGTTCATCCAGCAAGAATGCGAATGCGATTCTCGAACTTCTGCAAATCAAAGATCTATTCGATGCCATCATCGATGGAAATGGGGTGAGCGCACCAAAACCAGATCCTGAAGTTTTCCTCAATGCTGCTCAAGGGATGGGATTGAGTGCAGCCGATTGTTTGGTATTTGAAGACGCTGAAAGCGGTATCCTGGCAGCAAAAGCCGGTGGATTCAAAGTCATTGCAACTGGAAATCCACACGTAGCTGAACTGGCAGATGCCTATGTTGACACATTGACAGATTTTAATCTTTCCCTGTATGAAAAATCTCTTTGAGATCGATGAATGGAAAGTGATCGAGCGCAAATTCGATCCGCAGCGACAAGAGGAAGCAGAAAGTATCTTTTCGATCGGGAATGGATCTTTTGGACAACGTGCCAATTTTGAAGAAACCTACACGGGAAAAAGTCTACAAGGAAGCTATGTGGGTGGTGTCTATTATCCCGACAAAACGCGAGTAGGCTGGTGGAAAAATGGGTATCCAGAATATTTCGCAAAGGTGTTGAACTCGTGCAATTGGATTGGCATAAATATCTACGTGGATGGCGATGCTCTTGACTTGGCGACATGCAACGTGAAATCGTTCTACCGCGAACTCGATATGCAAACAGGCACTTTGACAAGAAAATTTGTCTGTGTACTGAAAGGAAATAAAGAAGTTGAAGTGGAGACCGTGCGTTTTTGCTCCATGGCAAATGATGAACTTGCCGCCATACGCTACACCATTAAGCCACTCAATTTTTCGGCGAACTTTAAGATCTCTCCCTACCTCGATGGACGTGTGAACAATGCGGACTCCAACTACAACGAATTTTTCTGGACACCCGACATACAGCGCATTGGTGTGCGCAAAGGTGTTGTGAGTGCCAAGACAAAGAAAACAGACTTCTTGGTATCCAATGCCATGCGTTTTTCTTTTTGGGAAGGGTCAAAGATTCTTGACATTCATCCCAACCTCAAAGAGGAAGAACTCTACATTGAAAACAATTTTGAGCATTTCTTGGAGAAAGGAAAAACCTACACCATTAAAAAGTACGTGTCGGTCACCTCATCCATCAATCACTCCCATTTCAATACCGTGGCAGCATCGATTACAAATGTTACGGCTGCCTATGTGCGTGGATTCGATGCCTTGCACGAAGAACATTGTGCGGCCTGGAAATCCATTTGGGAAAATGCTGATGTGGTAATCACGGGAGACAAAGCGGCACAACAAGCCATTCGTTTCAATATCTTCCATCTCTATCAAACCTACACAGGAAAGAATCCGAAGCTCAACATCGGGCCTAAAGGTTTTACGGGTGAAAAGTATGGTGGTGCCACCTATTGGGATACGGAAGCCTATTGCATTCCTTTCTACCTCAAAACAGCTCCTTCAAAAATTGCACGTCAACTTTTGAAATACCGCTATTTTCAGCTCGACAAAGCCATCGAGAACGCGGAAAAATTAGGGTTTTCAGATGGTGCGGCATTGTACCCAATGGTAACGATGAACGGTGAAGAATGCCACAACGAGTGGGAAATCACCTTCGAGGAAATTCATCGAAATGGTGCCATTGCCTTTGCCATTTACAACTATGTGCGTCACACCGGCGATTTCGATTATGTGAGCAAATATGGAATTCATGTGCTTACTGCCATTGCGCGCTTCTGGGTACAACGCTTCAACTGGTCCGCTGACAAGAACATGTACGTCATGCTTGGAGTTACTGGTCCAAACGAATACGAAAACAACATCAACAACAACTGGTACACGAACTTTTTAGCGCGTTGGTGCATTCAATATGCCTTGGAATGCTATGATCGCCTGGGCAAGAAGGGAATTGCATTGTCGGCCTTAGAACGCGAACAATGGATGCATGTGAGTGAAAACATCTACTTCCCAAGACTTGAAGGAACAAAGATTTTCCTTCAGCAAGATGGATTCATGGATAAAGTCATGATGAATGCCGCTGACCTGCCCGATTCGGAGCGACCGATCAACCAACATTGGTCGTGGGACCGCATTTTACGTTCTGTGTTTATCAAACAGGCAGATGTATTGCAGGGGATTTATTTGTTTGAAGACTGCTTTAGCGAAGAAGAAATCCGAGAGAACTTTAATTTTTATGAACCAAAAACCGTTCACGAGTCCTCCTTGTCTCCTTGCATTCACTCCATTTTGGCGGCGCGCATTGGCGACCATGACCGTTCGTATGACTTGTACCTACGCACCTCGCGTTTAGATCTCGACGACTACAACAACGAGGTCAATGAAGGCTTGCACATTACCAGCATGGCCGGTACATGGATGAGCATTGTCGAGGGCATGGCTGGGGTGCGCGTGATTGACGGAAAACTATCCGTTCGTCCGATGATTCCGAAAAAATGGAAATCGTATTCCTTCCAGATTTTCTTTAAAGAACAGCCAGTACATATTCATGTTTCAGGAAAAACAATGGAGATATCCAACCTTGGAACAGATGAGCTCGACTTTAACGTGATTGAGCAAAAATACACCCTAACTGCTGGACAAAAACAACTCATTTCTATCCCATAACTATACGATTATGAAAACCATCTTTCGTCTTTTTATCCTTGGTTTTTTTAGCCATTTCACATTCACAAGGCCATTAAACGCTCAGGTCAACGACCCAAGCAGACAGATTGTCCTTCAAGGATTTTGGTGGGATTACTACAACACAAATTTCCCCAATGATTGGGCAAACTACTTGGCGGAACTTGCTCCTCGCTTGAAGGCTTTAGGAATTGATGCTGTTTGGATTCCACCTTCCATCAAAAATACAGGGACGAACAGCGTTGGATACGCTCCCTTTGACCATTACGACTTGGGGGACAAATACCAAAAAGGTTCAAGCAACACCCGATTGGGGGATAAAGATGAATTGCTTCGGTTGATTGCTGTTCTTAAAGCCAATGGGATTGATGTCATTCAAGACATAGTTCTCAATCATGTTACTGGTGCTGGAAGTGGCGCTGGTCAAGGAGGCAATGATCCAAGTGCCATGGACGACGGTTCAACCAATAAGTACAAGAATTTTCGCTACACCTGTTATAACACACCAGCCATTACAGAAACAGCCGCCGACTATTTGGCGCGTCAAGGTCGATTCTCTAAAAACTGGCAAAATTTTTACCCAAACGCTGGCAATCCATGTTGCACCAACGAGATCAATTCGCCGTATTGGGGTCCAGATGTTTCCTACGAAACAAGCGCCTTTGGGTTGAGCAGCAATGCTACATTTAATCCAACACAAAGCACAGATTACATGCGCACAGGAACACGGAACTGGCTCATATGGTACAAGAAGCAAGTTGGTTGGGATGGAGTTCGTATTGATGCTGTGAAACACTTTCCAACGTATGCTGCAGAAGATTTTCTTTGGAACCTTCAGTTTGGGTCTTTATGGGCGAATGGTGGAGACCAGATGTATGCCGTAGGCGAATGGGTTGGATCAGCAGCCGAACTCGATGCATGGGCAAACAATGTTCAAAACAGAGCAGGAACCTTTGATTTCGCCCTTCGCGGTGGTTTAACATCAATGATTTCAGGGAATGGAAATTTCGATATTGGAACCATTCCCAGCTACCAACAACAAAACCGATTGCGCACAGTTCCTTTTGTCAACAATCACGATACCTATCGTCCAATAGTTGATGCTACTGGGAACATTACAGGATGGAACACCGGCTCACAACTTGGGCAACAAATTGAACCGAACGACGGAAGACACAGCGCTGCCTATGCCATTTCCTTTGCGGTAGACGGTGCTCCACAAGTGTTCTTCGAAGATTTATTCAACATCGGCTATTTGGGAAATCGTTTCAATCACGATCCAGCGAATGCTGCTCAGCTTCCTGTTTACAGCGACCTTGAAAACTTATTGTGGTGCCACCAAAACCTGCGCTTCAAAGAAGGTGCTTACAACGTTCGTTGGCAAGCAGCTGATGCCTTGGTGATTGAACGTTCCGCAAAAGCATTGATCGCTGTGACAGATTCTTGGTCAAACTGGCAAAACCTCAATGGCGTGCAGACAAGTTGGCCCGATGGAACCGTTTTGATTGATTACTCAGGCGCGAATGGAACGGCAACAGCAACTGTTTATGGCGGAGGAAAAGTAAACATTGCGATTCCACCGTGTGACGGTTCTGCTTTGCAAGGACGTCGTGGATATTCCATTTGGGCTCCACAAGGTATTTCCGCCAATTACAACCGACCAACAAAACGCACTACACAAGAATGGGAAATGGCGGGTGACCTTGGCGACAACAGTCCCGCATCCCTTCAACAAGGAGGAAACCTGCCTACAAACAGCACCGATTGCCGTTTGGTGGGACGCATCTTCGCGCAATCTGGACAACAAATTAACTTGGAACTCTATCCTGAAAATCCACTTTTACCGATCACGGTTTTCTATTTAGACAAAGATTGCAATGTCATTGATTCAGTGAGTGCTGCAGGAACAATCCTCGATTCAATCGTTCCTGCCTACTCCGGGTGGTACAGCATACGCATCAAAAATGCTACGGCGACACAAGCTGGACAAAAATGTTATGTCAAACTTATCTATACCGCTCCAGGCATTGTGGACACAAGCGTTCCGAAAAATAAATGTGCATGTAGTTCTTCATCGGCTGGAATTGAAGAATCAACGAATGATGACTGGATGGTATATCCCAATCCTGCGAAGACCGAAGTGACTGTTGAATACCTTGTCCCTATGCCCGTTGATGCAGAAATACAGTTGTACAGCATGGATGGAAAACAAGTGCCTGTGAACATTTACTCCATTGATTCGCGAAGTTTCAGCTTGGATGTCTCCGCTATTGAAGACGGCAACTATCTCCTTGTGATCAACTACAATGGACACATTTTCCGCCAGCGCATCGTTCGACAGTAAGGGCCCATTATTTTTTCGTTAATATTACTTAGTGTCATTTTGACATTAAGTATTTATGCGTACATTAGCGAAAAGGAAAAATACCATGAAACTTGCGATTAACGGATTTGGTCGTATCGGCCGCTTGGCATGCAGAGTAGCTGCAGCTCGAAAAGACATTACCATTGTAGCCATCAATGATTTAATGGATGCCGATTATATGGCCTATCTATTGAAATACGACTCCACGCATAGCCAATTCGATGGAATTGTTTCGGTCGAAAACGGACAATTGATTATCAACGGTCAAGCTGTACGTATTACTTCTGAGCGTGATCCTGCCAATTTAAAATGGAATGAGGTAGGCGCAGATGTTGTACTCGAATGCACAGGCCTTTTCTTAACGCAAGAATCCGCAAGCGCACATCTTAAAGCTGGAACAAAAAAGGTGGTACTTTCTGCTCCTGCAAAAGACGATACTCCAACCTTCGTGATGGGGGTCAATCACCATCTACTCACAAAAGACCAGCACATCATTTCCAATGCGTCCTGCACGACAAATTGTTTGGCGCCGATCACGAAAGTACTTAACGATACCTTTGGCATTGAAGAAGGATTGATGAGTACCGTGCATGCGGTTACAGCGACCCAAAAAACGGTAGATGGGCCATCGCAAAAAGATTGGCGTGGAGGTCGAGGTGGATTTCAAAACATCATTCCATCGTCGACAGGTGCTGCAAAAGCGGTTACCTTGGTTATTCCTGAGCTTAAAGGAAAACTCACAGGCATGTCGTTCCGTGTTCCAGTAGCAGATGTTTCTGTGGTCGATTTAACCGTTCGATTGAAGACTCCTGCAAGTTATGAAGCAATATGTGTAGCTATGAAAAATGCTTCCGAAAATGAGTTGAAAGGCATCTTGGGTTATACGGATGAAGAGGTAGTTTCAAGTGATTTTATTGGCAATCCATGCACCTCCATTTTCGATGCACAAGCTGGAATTGCACTCAACGATCAGTTCGTTAAGGTGGTAAGTTGGTACGACAACGAATGGGGTTATTCCAACAAATTGGTAGATCTTGCTTTCCTCGCTAATAGCTTGAAGATTTAAGGTATTGGAATTAGCTTAGAATTCATCTATTTAGGAAAATACGCAATGATGTTCAAAACCTCTTTGGCTCTGCGGTTAACACTAAACACAATGTCCCTTTGACGATAAACGTTTTCTTTTTTTACCACAGAGGAGCAGAGAAAAAATGTCGTTTGTATCAATCATGTTTGATAAACTCTTGAGAGAAATAGCCTTCAGCGCTTTCGATCAGTACCAAATAAGTTCCATTGGCAATGCCATTGAGCTGAATCTTCATTGCATCATTTTCAATCATTGTTCCTAGCGGAATAGACTTCATTTCCTTACCACCTTGATCAATAATGCGCAGCACAACTTTCGTTAAATCACGTTGCGAACGAATGAACATTTCCTCCGAAGCTGGATTAGGATAAAGAGTGCAATCAAAGTCATCCATCGCCAACTCCTCGTACCCTACCGTTGAAAGAATCGTTGGCTTAGGTAAACTAACCGATGTATAAACGCGGTATTCCGCTGGAGTCATTGGAATTTGCATGTTCACATTGGTCACATCGATACTGTCTCCCGTGAAGTATTCATACCACATTCCTGTGTGTGGAAATCCGGCATAAGGCGTCTGTTGGGTCACCGCAAAATTGGCAATCACCATAGCGTCCATTGACGGATGCGCAAAGGTGATTTTCTTCACAGAACCATTCAAGGCATGAGAAAATGTTCCATCATTGAAGACTGCGTTTTCCGTTCTCAACTTAAGCGTCGCTGCATACACATCGAACAATTGACGGCGATTGTTTTGTAGATAGTATGCCCACAAAATGGGCTTATTACAAACACGGCATGGATTGTCAATGGAAATGTCGTATCCGAGTTCACCAAATTGCCAAATCATTTTTGGTCCTGGAGTTGTCAACAACATGACGCCTGCAGCTTGTGCGCGTAAAAGAGCGATTGGTAATTCCTTAACGTTGTGGGCAGGATTCGTCGAAACACCGGCCGACAAACATTCATACATACCGCGTTCCTCGTCATGACTTTCACTATAGGTTACCAAATGAGGACTTGTCCAACCGCGAGAGGAATAAATCCCATTGGTGAGGTTGGAATTGTTCCCTTTCATGGCTTGATGATATTCGTAGGTTAAATTACCCCAGAGCATCATTCCATAGTTTGCCAATTGTATTTCCTCTGCATTGTCGGCCCAATGTTCCAAAATCACATAGGCATCTGGCTGTTGAATCCATAGTGAATCTGCCATGCGTTTGATGATTGCGATGCGTGTATTGCTGTAATTCGCTCCGCTATTGACAAAGCCCTTCGTAAAGTCAAAGCGGTATCCATCGATGTGAAATTCATTCATCCAATAGCGGTTCACACGATCTACATAGTCTTTGGTTGCTTGCACCTCATGATTAAAGTCGTAACCCCAGCAATACGGGCTATGCGGACAGATGGCATTGAACCAAGGGTTATTTGCGGCAGGACGACCATTCGCTGCATCCCAATACATATTCACCATCGGATTTTGTCCGAAAGCATGGTTGAGCGCAATGTCCATGATTACGGCAATCCCACGGCCGTGGCAAGAATCTACGAATTCTTTAAACTTCTCTGGCGTGCCATAATACTTGTCAAGTGCCATGTGAAAACTTGGGTTGTACCCCCAACTTTCGTTTCCTTCAAATTCACCTACGGGCATAAGCTCGATGGCATTGACACCAAGTTGGTCTAAGTACGCCAAGGTATCGATCAGTGTCTGGTAATTTCGTTTCGCCACGAAGTCGCGCACAAGCAACTCATAGATCATTAATCCTTTTTTCGCCGGCTTTTGGTACCCATCATTCTGCCACGAAAAACTAGGCGGATTCGTTTCGAAAAGGGAAATGAAACCCGTTGTAAGTCCTGTTGGATATGCATACGGACTCGGATAAGATGCTGCGCTGATGCTTCCGTCATTGCTCGGATCTGCCACACGCAAGCTCAATGGGTCTGCAAAACGCTGCACACCATCAATGTAATATTGGTACCCGTATTGAGTATCGGGCTGAAGTCCATCGAGTTGAATCCACCAGGTCTTTAAATCCTGTGACAGGTTCATGTGATAGGCCAAACTTGGGGACCATGCATTGAAGTCACCAAGTACATAGATGTTATTTTTTTCTGGTGCATAAAGCTTCAAAATAACCGTATTCTGATCAACATAATTCAATCCGTTAAGCAGCCCTGCTGGTGGATCAATAAGCGTTGGTTGTGGATTGACCACGATGAGCACTGAATCGGTAATCACCTCGATACCGTTATCGGCGGAGAAACGAATCCAGTGTTCACCTGGAGTATTCGCTGTGTAATTTTGAGACAACAGTGCAGCCGAAGCTAAATTCGCAATCGGAACGTTGTTGTCTGTAAAAGTCACGTTTGCGTTTTGATTGCTTTTTCCTACGAGTGGCACTGAGGCCCCGAGGTTAACAGCCATCACATTTTCAGGTGAAAAGATTTTAGCGAGAAATCCCGCTGTTGTTGGATACACATCGTAGTAGATGTCGGATCCATCGGCCGAACGACCAACCGTTGTTCCTGCAGCATTGCGAAAAACGAATGCCATTTTCTCAACCACCGTGCCTGCCGGAAATCCATAAAATACATCCATGTCGACCGTAATCTGGTGAATGTTGTTTCCAAGATTTGTCATTTGAACGGTAGCATCCGCAGTACCCCAAGTACCCTGAACAAAAAGCCAATTGCTTAAAGAAGTGCTTTGATCAGTAATCAATCCCATGTGCGCATATACTGTGCCTGAGCCTATCAAAGCACCATTTCCTTCTGCGGCATTATAGGTGATTGTAACCACATCATTTACAGTCGGGAAAGCTGGGCTAACATCCAGAATTTGTGCGGACACAGACCACGTAAAGTACATGGCAGTCATTAAAGCAAGAGATTTTATAGCGCGCATCGGTAAAAGGTTTAGTGCAAAGAAAACCCGGACACTAGGCCCGGGTTAACCAATAAGTTATGTCAGATTACTTAACAATCTTTCCTGTAACTGTGCTTTCGCCAGCCTTCACAGTGTAGATGTAAGTTCCTGCATTCAACGTAGCAGTGTTTACTGCAGCAGATGATTGGTTAGAAACTGTTGTTGTAGAAACAACTTTACCAGTAAGATCAAACAAAGTGATTGTTACATCGTTTGTTCCGTTCAATGCAAATGTAAATGTTGCAGTTTCGTTCACTGGGTTTGGCGAAACAACTACATTGTTGATCGCTGCTTCAGTCAAACCAGCAGCACAAGCAGTACACGCATCCCATGCATAACACAATGTTATGTTTGAAGAAGGGATAGTTAATGTACGGTTGATGTTACCAGAACCATCGTCAACACCACATCCACCAGAAACGATTGTGTTTGCTGCATCCTGTCCTTCGTTTGTACCCCAGTCACCGTTTACAAATTTGTAGTACTGAGTAGCACCAACAGAAGCAGTAGGGTAAGTTACGTCGATAGACCAGATACCGTTACCAAGATCTGTCATTGCAGAAGCAGCGTCAGCAGGAGTCCAATCAAGTACTGTTGAACCATTTGATGTGAAGTTACCGCCAACACGAATTCCGTTTGCATTTAGGGTGTTCCCAGCTGCAATGTAAGCATTGATGTCAACTTGATACGTTACAGTTACCTGAGCGTAAGAAGCAATACTCAATCCGAGTACTGAAAGAATAGTAAAGATTTTTTTCATATAAAATAGTTTAATTGTTTCGGCAATATTACAATAAAATTTACTTAGTGTCATAATGACATTTATTTTTTTTCTTTATCCATGATTATTTTTTTCTGCGTACCTTCGAAAAAATTATTTTTTAACGCACATGAATGAACTAATTCAAGGGTTCAGCGACCAGATCCTGACCACTGCAAATGACGCAAACGCGCTCGATTTTAAAGGAAACAACGCGCAATTCGATTCAATTCTTTTTACTGGTTTAGGTGGTTCGGGAATTGGACTTAAGTTGATGCTCGATTGGACAAGTGCTTCACGCACAGTTCCTGTCGTTTTAACTCAAAACTATACTTCACCAAATTTTGTTGGTAAAAATACACTCGTCATCGCTTCGTCTTATTCTGGAAACACAGAAGAAACGATCATCACATTGAAGGACTGCATGGAGCGTGGTGCTCAAATCGCCGGAATTACCTCAGGTGGGAAATTGGAGGGCATTTGCAAGGACAACGCATATAGCCTTTTGACAGTGCCAGGTGGATTGCCGCCACGCGCTGCCTTGGGGTATTCGCTTGCTGCTCTTGCTCGTATGTTGGATGCTTATGGAGTCACAGAAGGCTTTACTACACGCATCATTGATGCTGCCAATCAATTGAAAGAAATGTCGGATGCCATCAATGCACATGCACGTAAGGTAGCGACAGAAATCGTTGGAAAAAATATCGTTTTCTACGCGGAAGCACCTTATGAGGGATGCACGATTCGCGCGAAACAACAGTTGAACGAAAATTCAAAGTTGCTTTGTCGTTGTCACGTGATTCCAGAGATGAACCACAACGAACTTGTTGGATGGGGCTGGGGAACAGACAATGAAGCTGCGATCTTCTTCGAAAACAGCGACATGCACCCACGCAACAAGCGTCGTTTCGAATTGACTCGTGAGGTTGTGGAAACAAAAACACCGCACATCTTCGACATCAAAGCACCTGTAGGTGACCCAATTCTTCAAAGCTTGTACTTCATTCACTTTGCAGATTGGTTGTCATACCACCTTGCTGTAGATAGCAAAACGGATATTTATGACATCAAAGTCATTGATCATTTGAAGTCTGAATTGGACAAGATCTAATTCGATTTTCGGATTTAATGAAAAGGAAATGCCGTTTGGTGTTTCCTTTTTTTGTTTGTGTAAATATGAATTATGGGGGATTTCACCCAAGGTAAACCATTAAAATGGTTCATCCATATCAAACAAATGATTCGCTTTACCCCAGGTTGAAACCCTTTAAAACCCCAGGTTGAAACACGGGGCTAGGGTAACCAAAAAACATGTAATATTAACCCATGAAAATTTGTGCTGCGCTCATCTTCCTGCTGATTGGATTAAACGCTTCCTGTCAAACCTATTTTATCCATGATTCATCTACCGGTGAAGCCATTCCTTTCGTGAAAGTGCGGCCATCGACGGGTGAACCATTTTTAGCGGACCTTGATGGCGCTATTCATTTCACTTCACTCCCAGAATCCGTTGAACTCCGCGCTGGAGGTTACCGCGATACCATTGTTTCATTAGCGGCACTATCGGGTAGCATTTTCCAGATGCAACCCTATGTGCAATTCATTCAGGAAGTACGCGCTATGGCGGGTGAAAATCCAGCGCACCGCATCATCAATTTGGCCATAGCCAATCGCAAGAAAAACAATCCCTTGGAAAATGACGCTTTTCGTTACGAAAGCTACAGCAAATTTATTTTTGATGTCAACCGCGATGGCATCGAGGGCTTTTTAACAGACACAAGCAAGGCGACTCCAGGGAACTTTTTGGATAAACAACATATCCTAATCCTGGAAAGTGCCTCCACCCGCACCTTCATCCCACCATCGCACGACAAGGAGGAAATCACCGCCTACAAAGTATCTGGATTCAGCGATCCTGCCCTTTCGACCTTTGCGAATGAACTCCAGTCCTTCAGCTTCTATGAAAATCAGTTCAATCTGCTCGGAAAAACGTACATCAATCCGATAGCTTTTGGCGGAACAAACCGCTACGTCTTCGTATTGGAGGATACCACCATCGTCAATCGCGATACCACCTTCACCATTTACTACCGTCCGCGCACTGGCAAAAACTTCGATGGCATGACCGGACGTCTCTACATCAACACCAATGGGTACGCCATTGAAAAGGTAACGGCAAAACCCTACCTCGACACTGTGGGGACACCCATTACCATTGTTCAGGAATACGCCTTTGTGGATGGGAAGAAATGGTTCCCATCAAAACTCAGCACTGAAATCGAACTGCGTTCCTTGCCCATCGTCCTCAAGGCAAAAGACAGTACAATCGTCACGACCTTTCTTGAAGGCCGAGGCAGTACCTACATCAAACAGGTAGAGATCAATCCCGAAGGACTGCGCAAGCGCGACTTCAGCAATGTGACCGTGACCACCAATGAAGAGGCCAATGCCATAGCTGATGAGACCTGGGATAGTCTGCGCGTCTATCAAATCACCGAGAAAGAAAAACGGACCTATACCGTGATCGACAGCCTCTCCAAGGCAGAACATCTAGATGAACGATTGACTATGGTGGCAAGCTTGGCGGAAGGAAAAGTTCCGATGAAAGCACTCGCATTGGATCTTACCCGACTTCTCGACTTCAATTACTACGAGCGCTACCGTTTTGGATTCGGTTTAGAAACCTCCAAAAAAACGATGAAAAACGCGGTCATTGGTGGCTATTATGGCTGGTCAACTGGTGACCGAACAAATAAATTTGGGGGTTACAGCACGGTACATTTATCCCGCAAGCACGGTATCAAAATCGATTTGCGCTACCAGCAAGATCTGCTAGAGCGCGGAGGAACCAACTTCATAAAAGATGCCTTTAACCTCAACTCCACCTCGGTGTACCGCGATTTTTTCATCAGCAACATGGAACGGCAGCGCCTGGGTGAATTGTCGTTTTCAGCCAACATACTGCCCAACCTCAAGATGACACTCATTGGCAACTACCAACGCATTTGGTTCACGGGAGATTATCAGTTCTATCCGAATAGCATTGCCACAACCTTTCCATTTCGCGATATTGATCTCGCAGAAACAGGCATTGAGTTCAACTGGAACATTGGCGAGAAAGTCATGCTGCTCGGCGACAAACGCATCTCCAAAGGAACCAAATACCCGAAGATACGTGTTCGCGCGGTGAAAGGTTGGAAGGGCGTTTTTGAATCCGATTTCGACTACTACCGCTTCAATGCGGAGATTCAGCAGAACGTGAGCATCCGAGGCATCGGCACCTTCATGTGGACCATTCAAGCCGGACAAACCATTGGAGATGTACCCTTATTTCTGATGCACAACGGGAATGGAACCGGAAAAAACTGGATGATTTCAGCGCCGAACACCTTTGAAACCATGGTTCCGTCTGAATTTTACCAGCAGCGTCAAGCGGCATTGTTCACACGCTTGACCTTCTACAGCATCAAGACGGGCAAGAAATGGACACAGCCGCAATTTGCCTTGCATCATGCGGTGGGTTATGGCGATATGGCACACAAGGAATACCACTCCACCACTTTCAAGACCATGGACAAGGGCTTTTTCGAGGGCGGATTGATCATCAACAACCTGATTACTTCCAACATTTCAGGAATAGGTATTGGTGTCTTTTACCGCTACGGGGCTTATGCGAATAGCGACTGGAAGATGAATCTTGTGCCGAAGATTACGGCCACCTTGAAGATGTAAGGAGGAGTTGGAAATTATAGTTACGAGTGATGAGTTACGAGTTACGGGACTTTGGTGGCTGCGCGATTTAATTCAAAAGCAAGTGGCGTTTTAGTTACGAGTAATGAGTTACGAGTTACGGAACTTTGGTGGCTTCGCCTTAGGTTCATAAAGTAAAGTATTAAATCATCCTATGCTTTAGTTTGCCATCATGACCTGATTTTTCTCTAAAAATGTCAAAATCGTTCATACTCAACTGAACGATTTTGACGGGTGAAGTAACGTTGATAACGTTTCGAAAGAAAATGTAACAGTGTTAGTTGGAAATAAGAATACCGAATAATACCCAAGACAACCAACCCAATGATTCCATTAATACTAAATTTCCTTTAGCCTCCTTTTTGTAACACTTCAAATATTCTGGATCATTGAACTGGTCCTTATTTTTTGACATTGAGATAGTTTGTTTACCGCGCTCAGGAGTTGGATTTGAGAGTGCCGTGCCAATCATCGCAAAAGGCCCAAACAAAACTCCCAAAGCGAAGTGAAGTCCTTGTTTGCCATGATAAGCCTCTGCGTCT
>CALPWQ020000017.1 GCA_943327315.2 Chitinophaga pinensis | reverse complement strand
GGAACGGGATCAAGCGTAACGGTATCCCCAACAGCAACAACGCCTTACACCGTGACGTATACTGCGAGTGGTTGTACCTCAACGGCATCGACATCCACTGTTACCGTGAATGCGATTCCGACATTAACAAGCACCAATCAAACAGTCTGCGCAGGATCACCCGCAACGATTCAAGCAACGGGATCACCAGCAGGAGGAACGTATGCGTGGTCTAATGGAGGAACAAATTCAAGCAATACAATCACACCGTCAGCCACAACCCAATATACAGTAACGTACACTTCTAATGGGTGTACATCAGCAGCTTCGACATCCACTGTTACAGTGGATGCCGTTCCTACTGTTGATGCCGGGTTGGACACTACGGTTTGTGCGAATGCCTTGCCAGTAACGTTGTCTGCATTGTCGCCAAACCCTGGGGTGACTTACCTATGGAACACTGCAGAAACAACTCCACAAATCTCCATTTCAGCCGCTGGAACGTATAGCGTGCAAGTAACACTCAACGGTTGTTCATCTGGTGATGAGGTAGTTGTGACTGTTGATCCATGTTCAGGAATCGTTGAAAACAAGATAGGAATTGCATTGTATCCGAATCCAACAACAGGTAAATTGAACTTGGTTTCTGATCAAGAAGTAAGTGCTACAATTGAAGTGATATCGTTGGACGGAAAAGTTGTTTTAAACGAAACAATCAATGGCACTACCAAAGTTCTAGATTTATCATCACTAACAGTGGGAGCGTATATGCTGCGAATGAACGAAGCAGCGAATGTGACCATGTTCAGAGTGATAAAGCAATAAGCATACAGCAATGAATAACAAAAGGCGAAGAGTACTCTTCGCCTTTTGTGTTAAGGTGCCCTTTGAGGTTCTAAGTAATTAGATTCGACCCCGATGGGGTCTACTAAAACAGAGCGAGAGTGAGAGCGAACGAAGATTACACCAGTCTTTTGTCTTTGAATCTCTGTCTTGATGTCTTAAAATCTTAATGTCTTAACATCTACATCTACCCTTTTCCAGGTTTAATCGTAGGTGTCGTTCTTACAGGAGCCGTTCCTGCTGGAGGCGTTCCACCACCACCTCTAGTTGGCGTTGTGTTGGTCGGCGTGGTTTGTGTTGGATTTCCACCACCATTTCCTCGACCTCCACCATTGTTGATTTGGATTGGGGCTTGTACTGGTTTTTCTTGAACCGGACGCTCTTGGACTGGTTTTTCTTGAGTTGGACGCTCTTGCGCTGGCTGTGTTTGGGGCGTTACGACTTTTTGTTGTTGTTGGGTATTGCGTTCTGCACCCGTCTGTTGTCCTAGCGGCTGTGCCTGTGGTGTGCCTTCTCCGCGCTCTTGTTTCACAGAGTTAATCACTACGCCATTGTTGTCGTTTCGAACAACACCATCCACTCTTCCAAGGGTTAATCCTGTTGTTTGATCATGAATGGCAGGTCGTGGATTTCCAGGAATACTTAAGTAGGCCATGTCATAAATACAGCCTTTCATGTCCTCTTGTGAGACACCGTTTTCTTCACATGATTTTCTGGCTGTGGCTTGTTGGTTTGGTGTCAAGTCATTGATGGTGCGATGTACACGAGGAAATCGCTCATCTGTATAGGTCAAGGTAGATTCTCCTGGAAGGTATTCAAACAAGGACGTCATCGGAGTGATGCGCCATACTTGCGCGAAGTCACGCGCTAGAAAAGCGAGGTATTCTTTTTCCATTTCATTGGAGGCCTGCTGCATTTGGTCGTTTCCGAACGATGAAAATGACATGTAAGCAGGACGATTCATGCCTGAACCTGTTTCGAAATCATCTCTGTCTATGCCATTCGCATTGCCCAATAATCCATCGTACTGCTCACCAGAACATGGGAAAATCTGAACAGAGACATTGATAAAACTCATCATTCCTGAACCACGCATTTCTGCAGTCACCACTTCTCCTGTTGGCCACGTAATCACATAACTTCGGTTGCTGTAGCGGACCGTTCCTCCACGAGGCAAGAAATAGACATCGCGTACCATCATCATCGGTTCCCCATTGATGCGCAATGCCGTTTGCGCATTGTTATCGGGTCTGTTCATGGCGTAGAGGGTTACTCGATCGCCATCAACATTCATCGCAAGTGCAGTGTTCAACGAAAAATCATCCGATTGTGCTTGTTGACGTGATTGCACCTCGAAGCGACCCGAACGTGAACGTGCCATCACGAATTCACCTACTGTTTGAAAAGAATATCTTGCGCCATCAAATGAGGACAAATGTGGGTCTCCGTATGATCTGCCTTGACGAGGAGAGCACCCCGTGCGGCTGATCATGGTATGCATCAAATCCCATTGGGGTGCAGACGTTTCGGTCGCATTTCGTTGTCCACCATTGATTTGCTCTCGGATTGCATCTTGATTCACAGGGGGCACCAATCGGAGCATTTCCATTGGTGTTAAATTCTCAGGAAAGGTGCGCGTTGGAATTTCTGTATGCTGCGCCATAGCCACCATGCTGTTTGCCAACCATTCACCACGAACCGGATCCCAAGCGGTTAATTCCTTTTTCACGGGAGTGAATTCTGCAGAAAAGTCGAGTTGTCCCAAAGAAGTGTAATATGCACACATGGAGATCGCACAAACAAAAAACTGTGTAAAGCCTTTTTTCATAGTCTATTTTTTAATCCGCCGTCATCAGCAAAAAATATGCCGTTTGATGTTGATTCATTTTTTCCAAAATCCAATGGTCAATGCCTCAATTTTGACATTCGTCCCACTCGGATTCCAAATATACACCTTAACGCGAGCACCTCTAGGATAATTACCCAAAACACTTGATTTGATTTCTAATTTTCCTTTGCCATTTCGAAAGTATTTGGCCAATGGATATTCTGCACGTTTATAAAACTGTTGGTTTTTTTCTACTGAGACGACCAAAACTGCTTTCGGTGCTTCTAGGGCACTAAAAGAACAAAAACAATCGACCAATCTAACAGCTGAAACCGGCCTTTCTCTGGATGGCGAAAATGCCACTTGTGGACTTACGATATATGCGTTTTTTGCGGTTTTTACCATCGAATATTGGTCAATAAAGGTGCCTGACAATTTTTCTTTGATTGAGCTATACCGCCAAAATCCCCAATCTTCTTTCTTGCACGAGGAGGACTTGACGGTTCGGTACTCAACACATGGCTGTGAAGCCGAGGAATATACCCTGATTCTCGGACGGCAGGCATCACCAATTTCATAGCAGAAATTTAATGTCGTGTCGAGGTACTTTGGAATTAGACCGTTTGGATCTTCATTTTCGCTGTGGCTTAAAACAAGTATTACTTTTTTGAAGCGATTCAAATTACCTAGCGATTTCACTTCGTTCACATGGTAAACGGATACAACACTTTTGTCACTACTTTTTACATGAAAATGACTATAATCCGCAAAAATGTCGCGATCAAAGTAATACATGAGATCGCGTAGTTTAAAGGTTGAATTCACCAGAATTAGTGCGTCACGTTTTTTAAAATGATGCAAAGTTTCCGCAGTTTCTTTCCATCCTTCCCCTTCTCTTTTCGCCGGTAGAAAGTCAAGCGAAGATGGTATGAATATTCCCAAAAGAAGGGCCCAACCAAAAAATTTCATTCGACGAAAGGCGCTAAAAAAATACCCTAAACTTAAGTAGATCCCAAAGTTGGCAAAAAGAAGATAGCGCAATTGGAACGACGGAATGTGCTGAGCAATCCAAAAATTCAGAAGCAAAGGAATGGGGAATAAACACCAAAAAAGAAAAAAGGTGCGCAAAGAAAATGTTGGATTCATCCAATTCAGCCGTGTGAAAATGATGGCCAACAAGGGGGATAGGTAAAACGGAATCATTACGAAATAAAACGATGGGTCGTTACCAACAAGCTTTAGATGTACATAGGAGAGATCACTCCAACTTGACAATCCCAACCAGAAATTCTCATCAGGCACAGCGGATTTAAACACGAGGAGTTGCGGAAAAAACAGCAATGCAGCTGCGGCCCATGTCCCCCAGAGAATAAGTGTTTTTTCCTTATTTTTTTGAATAAAAAAGAGGGTAACAATAAATTGACTGAGTGGCACAAGTACAGCATTATAGTGCGTAAATGGTAGGGCTGCTGTACATAAGGCAATGACAGCTAGTGTTCCGAAATGGGAAGTGATGTGGGTTTTCCAATTGCCGTGATAATCATATTCTAGATAGCGAATGAGAAAAAAATAAGACGTTAGTGTAAGAACGAGTACCAGTTGAAATGCACGGATTTCATGGCTAAAATCGAAGTGAAGGTTGGAAAAAAGATAGCATCCCGATGCAAACAGTGTGAAAACAAAGGACTTGGCTTGTTTACCCAGAAGGAAAATCAGAATTGCAGTAATTGTGCTCATTAAAACAATCAGCGACTTGGCAGCAAAAGGTGAGATTCCAAACAAATGTATCCAACCATTTAAGAATAAATAAAAGAATGGAGGATTGGCTTCCAGGTTCAATCTTGCCAAAAGTTCACCAACGCTTTGTTGTGAAAAGAAGATGCTAAATGCTTCATCTCCTTGTACCTCCATCAAAGAGAGTGTGGAGAATTTTAGAATCAAATGACTCAGCAACACAGCAATGAAAAGGATATTCCAATGCCAAGATGTGGATTGGAAAGACCAAATTTTGAAATTTGATTGGAAAAGGCGGCTGCTGTTCATCATGAGTTGAATCCAAAGATACAAGGATTCACATTGGTGTTGAATCTGAGTATTGTATTACCTTTGAAATGTTCTATTGCATTCAATAAATCAGTCATTATTGCGTTGATTGCATGGAAAAATAAGCACGATGAAATTTTTGATTTTTGCATTCTTGGCTTGCACCTTCTATTCCTTCGGTCAAATCGGAATGGACCAATGGCGGATTCATGTTCCAAATCGTGAGGCCATCGATGTTACAACAGACGGTAATTTGGTGTTTGCTGCATTTGACAACGGCTTGTTGGAATACGACCCCTCTGCGGGTGAAACGAGTGTTTGGACAGATGTAAATGGCTTATCGGATGTGAAACTAAGTGCTTTGGGACGTGAATTGTCCAACAAAAAGGTATTCGTAGGGTATGCGAATGGCAATATCGATGTGATTGCGAACAATACAATTACCAATATTCCAGCAATTCGTTTGGCTGAAATCCAAGGGAATAAACGCATCAACCGCATTGTCAACTTTGACGGAGACGTATTCTTTGCTACGGGCTTTGGTATCGTGCGACTTAACTCATCCAACAATGAAGTAAAGGACACGTATTATCCAACACCTCAAGGGGAAGCGATTCTTGATGTGGCGTTTATAGGGGATACGATTTACGCATTGACTGCGGACCGTTTATTGAAAGCAAGCCTGAGTAATCCAGCGGTTGCAGACCCTTTTCAATGGGTCATCGACGCCCGTTTACCCGTACTTTCAAGTAACAAATACACAGATATTGAAGAGGTTGGAGATAAGATATATGCCTTGCTACAATGGGATGCTTACGGTCAAGACACTGTTTATCAGTTGAACTATTCAGGAAATATGGCTGCGTCTGATATCAATTTTAGTTTGCAAATCAATTCATTGAGTTCAGATCAAGAGCGTCTGATTGTCAACACTGACGGTGCGATATACCGCTATTTTTCAGACCTCACTCCAGACTTGGTCAATTCAGCATTTTATATAGGAAAATGGTTTGAACCGAAGCATTCGATTTACAGCAATGCGGGCTATTGGATAGCAGATGGAAAAAGTGGGCTGCAACGATTGACCGAATACAACTTACTCACTCGTGTTGAATTCAGTGGCCCACCAAAGTCTGATTTCTATGCCATGGACTGGAAAAAAAATACGATGATTGTTGCGGGAGGGGGTATGTCGGAAAAGCTTTCGAACTTTAGTAGCTCAGGGGTTTATCGGTTTCAAGATGAGGCGTGGGACCTTTATGATCGGGACAACATGAACCTTTGGAATGGAACAAACATTTGGGATTTCCTTGCCGTGTCTATTGAACCAAACAACGCAAAAAAGGCTGCTGTTGGCACATTTTCATCATATCCGGTGTCCATTCTCAATTTTGAAACTGGAGTGACAGACACCTTTACACCACTCAATTCCCCCATGGAATTCTCTGGTCCCGGAAGTACAAAATCACTCGTAACGGCCTTGGAATATGACGACAACGGAGATTTGTGGGTATTGAATGGGTATTCCCTGAATCCACTTAAACTATATCATGACAATGCGTGGTACTCCTTTGATTGCGGTGGAGCGGCGAAAAATCAGTTTTCCGGAAACATGGTCATCGACTATAATGGGCACAAATGGTTTGCCCTGGATGCCGCCGGTCTTTTTGGATACAACCACAAGAACACGCCAGTAAATGCTGCAGACGATCAGGTCATCAATTTGACTACGGGGGATTACTCTGGTGCACTGCCATCGAATACGGTAACGGCTCTTGCAGTTGATTTTGACAATGAAATTTGGATTGGTACAGACAATGGCTTTGCCATACTTTACAACTCCGATGCAGCATTCGATGCGGGACCAGGGGATTACAATGCACAACGCGTTAAAATCCCCGTAGATGGACTTGTAGAATTCATGCTTGGAACAACCAACATTACCGATATCGAAGTCGATGGAGGGAATAGAAAGTGGTTTGGGACAGCCAATTCGGGGATCATCCTGCTTTCGGCGGATGGTTTGGAGGTCATCAAACAGTTTACAACAGACAATTCACCTTTGATCTCAAACAACATCATTGATTTGGAAATCGACCAATCTACGGGAGAATTGTTTATCATCACCGATAAAGGACTTATTTCATACCGTTCAGATGCCTCTTACGAAGATCCAGAATACAGTGATGTGAAGGTGTTTCCAAATCCAGTGCGTCCAGAATATGACGGACTAATCACCATTCAAGGGATTCGTTATGATTCGGATGTTAAAGTGACAGATGTGGCTGGGAATCTAGTCTACAAAACAACGTCAAATGGAGGTACAGCCGTATGGAATGGAAGAACATTGAGTGGGGATAAGGTAACTACGGGTGTTTATTTGATTTGGACCTCAATCAATGAAGGAAAAGGACGGCAGGTTGGAAAGGTGTTAGTAGTTCGTTGATTACATCTTGAAAAATACAGACAAAGCCTTCATTCTTCGGCGGATCAATTATTCCGAAAGCAGCGTTATTCTCACGTGTTTTACACGCGCGAAGGGGATACAAAAATTCATCTTTCAAGGCGCGAAAAAAAAGTCGCAACCATTCTTTCCGATGGCTTATTGCGAAATCACGTTTTATCGCCATCCTACATCCGAACTAGGAAAAATCACGGGAACAGATCTACTTTTCAATCCAACAGGCTTGCGCTTTGATCCACTTCGTTCATCCATTGCTTTCTTCGTGGCAGATATACTTCAACAGTGCATTCAAACGGATTTAGAGGATGAACCTTTGTTTAACTTTTTAGAAAAAACGGTTCGAGATATCGACATAACGGAAGATTTAAGGTTATTTCCCACTCGTTTTCTCATGGAGTTTTCGTTTCATCTGGGAATTGGTCCTTCAGTGGATGAACACAACGCAAGCTATTTTGATCTTCAAGAGGGTGTTTTTAGTCATCATCAGGTTGCGGGACATTTGACTGCTGAAGGTCAGGTAGCGCACTTATTAAGGTCCTTGGCTAACGGTGAGCTTGAACAAACGGAGGAATTATTGGCGCTGCGCAAGGAAGCCTTTGAAACAATGTTGCAATTTTACAGCGTACATATCCCACGATTCAATGTGGATGCTTCGTTGGAGATTATTCGTGCCCTGTTGTACCATTAAAAAAGCCATCAAGACAATGCTGATGGCTTTAAAAGTGCAAGCTGAGAGCTTTAAATTGGAGAATAAATTTGGCCACATCAACGCCGTGGCTCTTTGATAAAGATAGAAGAAAAATCAAGTACCTCCATCGAATTCGTATAAAAATCACGCACTCGAGCATTGATCATAATCAGTACGTCATCTGTTAAAATTGGTATGGCGGGTACTTCGTCAACAATCAACTGATCACAAGCAATAAAGAGCGCTTCTCGTTTGTCTGGATCGCCTTCGCGTGCCGCCTCTTCGAAGAGTGTATTGAATTGCTCATTTTGAAAGTGAAATTCGTTTTCAAACTTTTTATCAGATCGCAATTTACCACTATAAAATAATCCAAGGAAGTTATCAGCACCAGGATAGTCGGCTACCCATCCGGAGCGCCAAATCTTAGCTTTACCAGATGAAATTGCTTTTTCCCATTCCTTGTAAGTGCACAATCGGATGCGGAGAGAGATACCCAACGAGCTTTTTAATTGTGCCACAATACCCAAACACATTTTATGTTGCGCCGATCCCTTTTTGGCATTGACATACAATTCGATAGGAGGAAACTTTTTTGTTTTGGTATACCCTGCTTGCGCCATCAATGTTTTCGCGCGTGCTGTGCTGTGCGGATTCCCATTCACTTTGGCTGCGTGAAAACCTGGGATGTTTGGAACAAAGCCATTCTGTGCAGCCCATCCCTCACCCGAAAGCCAAGATTCTACAATACGCTTGCGGTCAAGGACAAGTTGAAACGCACGCCGCACGCGAACATCGCTGAACTCCTTGCTGCTGCAATCGAAGGATAAGAAGCTCACTTTCATGCCCGGATGCGACTCTACGCGATGGGTGACGTTTTTTCCTGCTTGTGCATCCTTCAGTGAACCTAGAATATTTTGAATTTCATCGACTGGAATCTCGAGAACAAGGTCGATTTCTTTGTTCCTAAAAGCCATGATTTCACTGCGCTTCGTTTGCGCATACTTCATGATCACCTGGTCTAAGAAAGGTAATTTATTGCCAAGATCATCTGTGCGCCAGTAATTTGGGTTGCGTTTTAGAATGATCTCTTTGTCCGACATGGAGTGATACATAAATGGACCCGTTCCAACAGGGTGCAGCCCAATATTGCCTGAATACTGGTTAAAAGCCTCCTTTGGAAAAACCCCTAATGTGATGTTCGTTAATATTTTATCGAAACTGCGAAAGGATTCATTTAAACGGATTTCTAAGGTGTAGGTATCAAGCACGCGAATTCCGGGAATCCCCTTTAATTCATGTTTGTTATTTGTTAAACGATAGAATAAGTCCCCACCAACAATATGTGTTACCAAGATATCGGTCATGTCATTGTACATGCTTGGTGTGCATGCCATTTCGAGGGAAAACTTTATGTCCTCTGCCGTAAGAAACCTTTTTTTTCCATTGAAGCAGGCGTCTTCATGAAATTGTACACCTTTTCGAATTTTAAATGTAAAGCACGTTGCATCATCATTGACTTGATACGACGACGCGAGGCATGGTTTTACCTCAAGGGTTTTACTGTCTAGGCTGAGTAGGGTTTCGAATAGTTGAGCGTTTAGTCGCTGTGCATAGATGTCGTTTGATGCCAAAGGGAAAAGCTTTTGAACCTTTTCAGAGGACATGAAACGAAAAGTTCCACCATAATACTTTCCGCCGACACCTTCTTTTCGCGCTGTTTCTAAATGATTCTCGCAGGAGAACAGAAAAGCAACAGAGAAAAGCAGGACGGAAAACTGAAGTACACGCATGTGTTGCAGCGGATTGGTAGTTGACAAAGATAGCCGTTCCACGGTATTATGCAAATGCTTAATAACCGAGCTTCACTCGGGCACGTCGAATGACACTATGGGCGACATTTCTCGCTTTTTCAGCACCTTTTTCCAAGGCAGAGTCTATCAGTGCTTTATTCTTCATCAAATGTTCGTAGGTGCTTCTTTCCTGTTCAAATCTGGTCATGATCAATTCGAATAAGGCCTGCTTGGCATGCCCGTAACCAAACCCACCAGCAAGGTATTTTTCACGCATCTCATTGCGTTGACCGTCATTTGCGAGCAGTGCGAATAGAGCGAATACATTGCAGGTGTTCGGGTCTTTGGGATCTTCAAGTTCTTTACTATCAGTAACAATTCCCATCACTTGTTTGCGGAGTTGTTTTTCCGGCAAAAAGATATTGATGCAATTGTCACGTGACTTACTCATTTTTTGTCCGTCGGTACCTGGGACATACATGGTTTGCTCTTCAATACGCGCTTCAGGCAACACGAAGGTTTCACCCATTTGATGGTTAAATCGAGAGGCTACATCCCGAGTCATTTCGATGTGTTGCAACTGGTCTTTCCCAACAGGCACCAACTCGGCATCGTACAAAAGAATGTCTGCAGCCATGAGCATTGGATAGCTGAAGAGACCAGCGTTGACGTCCTCCAATCGGTCTGCTTTGTCCTTGAAAGAGTGTGCAAGTGTCAATCGTTGATAGGGAAAAAAGCAGCTGAGGTACCAAGATAGCTCAGCGGTTTCAGGCACATCGGACTGACGGTAAAACACAGTTCTTTCGGTATTTAACCCACACGCTAGCCATGTAGCGGCAACACTGTATGTGTTTTCTCTCAACACATTTCCATCCTTGATTTGCGTCAAGGAGTGCATGTCTGCAATGAACAAAAAGGAGTCATTTTCAGGAGTGTTGGTCATGTGAATTGCAGGGAGAATTGCCCCTAGAATGTTGCCCAAGTGGGGCGTTCCAGTGCTTTGTACGCCAGTGAGGATCCTTGCCATGTTTTTTACTTTGAGCGAATTTAACTATTTTCGGAACAATTCCACGGCGAATAGGCGTGGTAAGCCTCAAAATGAAAGTACTCAGCGGAATTTTATCCCTTTTATGGAAATGCTACATCGGTATCGTGTTTTGCACGCTGGCGCTGGTGCTATATCCCTTCTTTTTCATTGTTTTATTGAATCCGAAATGGAAAAAACGCAGCTTTCGGCTGTTTGTATGTTGGAGTTGGTTGATGCGAATATTCTGTTTTTATCCAGTCAAAAAGGTAAATGTAGCACAGCAGCCAAATGGACCTTATGTCATAGTGGCCAATCATTCCTCGTACCTCGATATTTTTTTAATGCATTCCATTCTACCTAAACATCCCTTTTTATTTCTTGGGAAAAGTGAGATTTTGAATTACCCCATCATTCGAACCTATTTTAAAGGATTAAATATCCCTGTGCACCGCGGCAATAAAATGAAATCTGGACGCTCATTTGTTTTAGCGAAAAGAGCTGTTGAAGAAGGATGGTCGATTGTTATTTTTCCCGAGGGCACCATTCCAGACGACGATTGTCCCAGAATGATTCCTTTTAAGGAGGGTGCTTTCAAGCTGGCAAAGTCGCTCAATATTCCAATTGTCCCCGTCACATTTACCAACAATTACCGCCTGTTTTCCGACCCAACCAATATCCTTGGTCCGGCTCAACCAGGAATTTCAAGAGTACATATCCTTCCAGCGATTGGTGTCGAGGAAATGGCTGAATTGTCAGTAAAGGAACTGACAGAAGTGTGCTTTAACCGCATCAATGCACCCCTGCTGGCGGAGTGCCCATGGGTGAAAACTGAGGAGAGTTGATTCAATTCTCAACTCGGTTGTGTATATTTGCCTCATGAAAATAACGGAAGAAATCATTGATCACATTGCGCATTTATCCCGCCTAGAATTTGAAGGTGAGGACAAAAAAGTGATTATTCAGGATCTTGAGCGCATCGTGAACATGATGGGAACACTTCAGCAAGTACCAACTGATGATGTCGAACCATTGATTTTCATGACCGAAGAATACAATTCCCTGCGCGACGATGTGTCTGAAGTAAGTCTATCTCAACAAGAAGTATTGAAAAATGCGCCTAAGAAGGATTCAGATTACTTCAGAATTCCCAAAGTACTGGATAAGTAGTGAGTTATTAGTTACGAATTACGAGCTACGAATTTGGTGGCTGAGGTGCGCAGCAGTCTCGAAGCCACGAGTTGCGAATTTGGCCCAATACACACCGAAGAATGATCAAGTCTTTTGTCCATTGTCTTAACGAAAGACTTACTTTGCTGCATTCATTGGTAAAAAAGTACGAAGTACTCGAATGAACAAAAAGTAACTCGTCATTAGTAACTCGTCACTAATTTCTCTTAGCAAGCTTTATTCTCAATAATTGGTCTCAAGGCCTGAAAAAGTGTTGCTTCCTCCCAAGGTTTACTGATGAAGTGAGAGAGCATTTTTTCGTTTTGCAAATCATTCACTTGGCTAGAATTAGCTTGTCCAGACAACATGATGCACTCCAAGTTGGGGTATTTTTCTTTGATGGCGCGGATGAGTTGTGCGCCATTCATCTCTGGCATTTGGTAGTCAACGATGATGAAGATCACATCTAAGGGTATGCTGATCAATTCATCAAGCCCTTCAAGGGCCAATTTAGGATCCGTGAAATACTCGAGCAGCGTACATTTCACATCAATAATTTTTTCTAATTGGAAACTGAGCATCTGCAGGATGTGTGAATCGTCATCAACACAGATGACCGCGTAGCGTAGTTTATCCATTTTTTATTTCTTAAATGTAATTGTGAATGTAGTTAATAATTCATTAGAATCCAAAGAGATGGATGCATCGTGCTCGTCGAGAATGTTCTTCACAATGTTCAATCCTAAGCCCGTTCCATTTTTTGCGGATTTTGTGGTGTAGAATTTATCAAAGATTCTTGCCTGAACTTCCTTTGAAATAATTGGGCCATTGTTTTCTAGGTGAATGGATATTGTTTTGCTTGTTTCTGATGAATAGATATGGAGCAATCCTCTGTACTCACGGTCTTCCATGGATTCTAAGCCATTTTTTATGATGTTGGACCACAACTGAAACAGTTTAATGTCATGTGCGTGGACGGTCAAGTTATGATCTACCTCAAATTGCAACTCAGTATTTCGACGAATCTCGTAATCAAAGACACTCAAAACAGTTGAAATGTTTTGGTGTAAGTTAATTGGTCCTTTTGTGCCGTGTTGATGGTCTTTAATGAATGTTCGAAGCCCCTGTATCACTTTTGTTGCCCGCTCATTGGAAATTGAAATCGCATTGATGAAATTGCGAATCATCGATGTGTGATAGATCAGATTGATGAAGTGTGTGGAATTTTTACTTTCGATAATTTGATGGATCAACTCGGGTTCTTCAACAGAAATACGTGCTTTGACAAGTCCTTCAGCCATTTCGTGTTGATTGTCATCGCTCAAAGTGGGGTACATTTCACTCAGAAAGTTGAGTGTATTCATTACCTCTCGGCGTTGCTGCATTCCCCCAATAAAGAGTTCCACTTGTTTGTTTTCTGCTCTGGTCCATGCAAAGTGGATTTGGTCATCCGAACAATATTCTATGGTATCATTGAACAAGCGCTCAAAGGTATATAGTATACTTTCTGCTCCACTTTTTATGGCGCCTAGTGGTGTATTTAAGTCATGTGCAATGCCACTAGCAATCTCCCCTAGGGTGACTAGTTTTTCTTGGTCTGTAATGGATTTCGACAGTTCTAGGTTCTTTTTTGTCTCTTCAATGACGCGAGTTTCTAGTTCACTATTGATGATCTCGATTTGCTTTTTACCCGTCTCAATTTGTTGAATGTATTCGGTTCGGCTCTTTACATTCACGAGCATTTGCGCATAAAGTTGCAGAAGCAGCTGTTCATCTTCGGTAAATCGACGGATCGACCGAACGGAGTCAAATCCAACAAAACCGAGGCATTGATCACCGTCCATCAACGGCAATGTCAACAAACTTAAAATGTCTTGCACTTCGATTAACTCCCTAAATTTCCCTTCGGGAAGCTCTCTGACATCCGGCACAATGATTGGTTTCCCTTCGCTATGTGTTTTAATCCAGATGGGCATATCGCTGAAAGGAATGTTCTGAAACAGTTTCAGCTGAGGTTCAATCCCGTCATTGCACCACTCATAGGTATTGGATGATGTTTGAGAAGCAAAATCGTAATTGAAAATATAGACACGGTCCACCTTTACATATTGTCCAATTTGCTTCAAGGATTCATTGATGGCAAATTGAATTTGATTTACAGGAAGGTTAATGTATTTGGAAGAAATTTCCATCAACAGGTTTTGGAACAAAGATTTTGCGTTTAATGCTTTTTCGGCATTCAGCTTTTCTTCCATTTCGTGCTGAAGATTTATCTCAGCTAGCTTCTGCTCTGTAATGTCTATTAATGTACCCTCTAAAAATTCTTCACCTGTCGGTGCAATGCGGTAACTGATGTTGATCAATAGCCATAAATCTTTCCCATATCGATCGATATTCAAGAGGATATGGTTTCGTAAGTTGCCTTCTTTTTTCAACAAGGCAATGAATTCATTTCGCGTTTTTTCACTTTTAAAAAATGAGGTCGAACGCACATTCTTGAGTTCGTCTACGCTATCAAATCCATGTATTTTGGCATAAGCGGGATTAATGTCATAAATTTCGCCATTTATCCCCGTTCGGAATACGCCAGCCATGTTATTTTCAAACAATGAACGATAGCGCTCCTCGGCCAAGACTTTGTCGGTGACATCAACACCATAGCCAATTAAAAACCGGATCTCTCCTTTCTCGTCGTATGCGGGACCCATTTTTCGTCGAACAACATTTCGACTTCCATCAGGCAATTTAAAGTCATCTTCCCAAACTACGAATTCTCCCCCTTCAATAATTTTATTGTACAATTCTCGTCGTTGAATGGCGATGTCGTTGGGAATTCCTTTCAGTTTGCAGTAATCAAAATCATCTTTCCCAATCATGTAAGCCCTGATTTCTGGGTTTTTGATGCCTTGAGGATTGATGAACAAATACTTGTGGTTTGTGTCAAACACCGCAATGTCTGACGGAATGTTGTTCAAGACATGTTCGTAGAAGTTCTTTTGTTCCTCTAGTTTTTTGGTGAGCCCAATGAGTTCCTTTTCTGTAGATTGCACCATTTCAATGAAGCTGGTAATCTCATTGGCATATAAATTTACATACTGATGTTCCTCAACATAGCGGAGTGTGATCGAATAATGGCGGTTATTCCGATGAAACATTTTCAATCGGCTTTTGTCTTTTTTCTCAATCAACAAGTGAATCAAGCCATTGAGTTCTTCGTCATGAATCCGATTTTCGTTTATTGAAAAATCATTCAAAAAGTGTTTTTTTGCCGACTCATTGTTGAATAATATATCTCCGTCTGTGGTCAATCGCAAAACAGGATGCGGATTTTCCATGGGGAAACGGGAAAGAATGTCGATGTCTTTTCGTGCCGCTTCTAGTTTTTTATTCTTTATGACCATTCGATCCATGAGTTCACGCGATTCCTTCAATGAACGTTCACTGGTGTTTTGGAGGAAAAGAAATTCAGCGATGTAATCGTGTTGCGCAAAATCGTTGATGGTCAAATGGTAATTGTCCAGCGGAAACTTTACATTGAGCAGCGGCATTGCGGAGATGACCAAGCGATTTCCTATTTCAGAAATGGAACATTTGTAGCGCTGGTTTCCATCCAATGTGTTGAAGAATACCATTCTGTTGCGACGACTTTTGGCATCTCTGAAGTCACTTAACGGAATATGTCGTTCAAAAAAGAAGAAGGAGTCGAAAGCCATTCCTTGTTCCATGGATGGTACCGATTTTTTAAAGCTGCGGCCAAAATAATCAATCGTTCCAGCGTCGTTGACCACCAAATAGAAGGGATTGTTGAGTTCGAGCGATTGCAGCATCAAATCATATTTCCCCACTAAATCGCGATTGCTGCGTCTCAGTTCTATAAGTTTAACAACATTTTTAGCGACTATTTTTAAGGATTTCAGTTGTGCCTCGCTCAGTTCTCGCGGCGTGTTATCGATAACACAAAGTGTTCCTAAGGCAAATTCATCGGCATCTACGATGGGGACTCCTGCATAAAACACAAAATTTGCTTCTCCCGTAACAAAAGGATTGTCTAAAAAGCGTTCATCAACTTGGGCATTCGGAACAATCATGGTTTCCGAAGGGGTATTGATGGCGTGTGCACAAAATGAAACATCGCGTGGCGTCTCGTTTATAGTAAAACCATGCGTTGACTTGAACCATTGTCTGTGCTCATCAATGAGCGTAATTGCTGCAATGGGCGTTCCGCAAATTTGCGCCGCCAATTCAGTTAGCTCATCAAATTCCTCCTCCGAAAGTGTATCAAGTAAATGATAACTTTTCAACGCAGCAATGCGCTCTATTTCATTGAAGGGTATTTCTGGCGGTATCATGATATGGCTTCCCATTTAATGTAGAAGACATGACAGTCATCCGTGTTTTCACGTTCATGAATTTGTTGAATGGTCACTGATAGATTAAATCGTTTTGCCAATCCTTTAATGAGACCAAAAACCATTGGGACCATTCCTTCGCGGTGCGATCGGTATTCCAGTTCGATGGAGTTGGCTGTTTCGTTGCGCGTAGAAAATTGTGGCGGCATCAATCCAGGCATCAAGTTGTTGATGCGGTAATGCAACATGTCGAGATTGTCCAAGAACTCTACAAAGGTGTCTCCCGTTAAGGACATCAAGTCACCGTAGCCCTCATCTGCCGTGTAGAGGATCCAGTATTCACCAAAAGCCTCAAGAATATCGGCCGCATCGGCCTTTAGAATTTCGGAGGCATGGCGGACCAATGAATAGGTAAGGGCGTCTGGATAGGGATTCATTCCAACGAAATCCTCATCGTAAAAGTCTGCCCTGTGACAAATCTCTTTCCAGATTTCTTCTCCGTGATTGGTTACTACCAAGTCTTTTATTGCTTTGTTTACTAGTCCGTACATGTGCGCGCATCTTTATTTTTGCCAAAAGCACTCGAAATTACAATGAAATATCGCTACAGCCAAACATTTCGCGCAATCCAAACGCGTTTCTGTATTTTTGTACCACTGTCCAGTCATACATTTTACCAGAAGAACTTAAATCAAGGATATGAGCGCGCTCAAAGATCAAGCGAATGAACACGATCCGTTTTTGGCCTTGCGCTACCGCGAGTTTAACTTCTTCCTAGCGAATAAATTTTTCCTTACGATTGGCATTCAAATGCAAAATGTCATCGTTGGTTGGCAAGTGTATGAATGGACACATGATGTCATGGCGCTAGGTTTAATCGGTCTTGCAGAAGCGATCCCCTTCATTGTTACCTCGCTTTTTTCGGGGCATGTTGCAGACAATTACAACCGAAAAAAAATCATTTTGCTGTTCACGGGATTGTTTGTGCTGATGACAGCCGGATTGTTGTTTTTATCCATGCATGCGCAAACGGTCTTTGAATCGTATGGTACCTTGCCCATCTATGCAGCGGTATGTTTGGTGGGTGTGATTCGTGGATTTTTGTCTGCCGCTTTTCCGACGATTCTTGCGCAAATTGTTCCAAGAAAGGCCTACGGAAATGCGGCTACATGGAACAGTTCAGTATGGCATATTGCTTCAGTAATCGGCCCTGCAATTGCGGGGTTGTTGATTGCTTTGGGTTACTCAACGGCCTACCTCATTGATTTATTTTTCATTGTGCTATCGTTTATCGCTTTCATGTTCATCGCAAATCGTCCCATGGAAGCGCAAAAGCAGGCTGAAACGATGTACGAAAGTATCCGCGCAGGAATTCGGTTTGTGTTCAGCAATCAATTGATTTTAGGTGCTCTTTCGTTGGATTTATTTGCCGTTCTTTTTGGCGGTGCGGTGGCCTTGTTGCCGGCATTTTCTGATCGAATTTTACACATGGGCTCTGTCGAATTGGGCTTCTTGCGAGCAGCACCAGCGATGGGTGCCACGATTATAGCCTTGATTATTGTTTACCGTCCCGTTGGTAAAAAAGCGGGAAGATCCTTATTTATTTCTGTAGCTGGATTTGGTGGCGCCACCATACTTTTTGGTTTAAGCGACTCTTTTGTGGCGGCTTTTGTTTGTCTCTTGTTAACAGGGGCCTTTGACAATGTCAGTGTGGTCATCCGTCACACCATCTTGCAACTATCCACCCCCAATCACATGCGGGGCAGGGTGTCTGCCGTCAATGGAATCTTTATCGGTTCATCGAATGAAATAGGTGCCTTTGAGTCAGGGGTGACAGCCGATTTTATGGGTATTCGCAAAGCAATCGTGTTTGGTGGAATCATGACAGTACTTGTTGTGGCAAGCACAGCCCGCTTAGCGCCCAAACTTAGAAAGCTTGATATGAAGGAATTGGAAGAGCCTTCGGCGTAAGAAATCCAAAATCAGCATCAACACGACACGGTAACTTGACCTTGCTGTTGGAAATGCCTGATACAAACATCCCATATCGAAAGATTTGACGCGATTCTCAACAGGTTGAACCTCCGGACACCATCAATTGCCAAGCTCGAGCTCTCGCTATGCGGCTGGGATGATGTATTTAGAATAAGCCGAAATGCCATAAAAATGGTAATTGTGCATTTTAGGGCATAGATTGACTAACTTCGCGAGGAATGAAATTTACAGAACTCTCTCTCAACTCCCAGATTCTCGAGGCAATCGAACACATGGGATTTGTCAATGCGACACCGATACAGGAATTGGCAATACCAAAAATCCTTGATAACAAGGACTTAATTGCTTGTGCGCAAACAGGAACAGGAAAAACAGCGGCATTTATTTTGCCCATTTTGGATAAGATCACCAACAAGGAAGACAATTCCATCAACACCTTGATCATTGTGCCGACGCGTGAATTGGCCATTCAAATTGAGCAAGAAATTCAGGGCTTGGCCTATTTTGTTTCGGTTGGATCAAAAACAATTTACGGAGGTGGTAGCGGAAAAGATTGGGATTCTCAGCGCGAGGCCTTGGAAGAAGGAACGGATATTATTGTCGCTACACCTGGGAAATTGCTCTCACACATCGCGCAAGGGTATGTTGACTTTTCGAAGCTAAAACACTTGGTGTTGGATGAGGCGGATAAAATGCTCGACATGGGCTTCTCTGACGATTTAGTGCGCATCATCAGCGAGTTACCAACCGACCGTCAGACCCTAATGTTCAGCGCCACAATGCCATCCAAAATTCGTGATTTGGCGAAACGCATATTGAAGAATCCAGAGGAAATAACCCTATCCATTTCAAAGCCAGCAGCAGGAGTAAAACAGTCGGTTTACCTCACCTTCGACAATCAAAAAATTCCGCTGATCAAAGAAATCTTAATTGCGCGAGAAGACTATACAAGCATCATCATTTTTACTTCGTCGAAAAGTCGGGTGAGTGAAATTGTGCAAGGCTTGCGAAAGAATGGCATTAAATCACAAGGTGTCTCTTCCAATCTGAATCAAGAAGAACGAGAAGAGATTTTGCGCGGCTTCCGTTCAAAGCGCATCCGCATTTTGGTCGCAACGGATGTGATGAGCCGCGGGATTGACATCAAAGAAATCAACTTGGTCATCAATTTCGATACGCCTTTCGATGCAGAAGATTATGTCCACCGTGTTGGACGAACAGCCCGCGCGAATACCAAAGGAGAGGCGATTACCTTGGTGAATGAGAAGGACATGCGCAAGTTGGCGGAAATTCAACGCTTGATTGAAGCAGAAATCGAACAAGTGCCATTGCCAGAATCAGTGGGCAAAGGACCGGAGTTTGCCATTTATTCGAAGCCGAAGAATAAGAAACCATTTCATAAGAAGCGTTGACCCACGAAGAAAGAGTGATTAGTTACTAATTACTAATTACTAATTACTAATTACTAATTACTAATTACGAATTACGAATTACGAATTACGAATTACGAATTACGAATTACGAATATTGCAATTAAACCACAATTTTTCGAAGAACGATAAAAGTCCTAAAATCTTAATATCTTAGAGTCTTAACATCCAAAAATGAAACGCATTCTTTTCCTCGTCATTTTTAGTTTCCTCGGAATTCTGGTGATCTACATCAACAATCGTCCGGTGCCGGAAAAAGAGAAATTACCGATCATCAATCCTGCTGAATTGAACGAGGAAATGGTGGACCCGGAGCTGCAACGGTTGGGTCTCGGTCATACGATTGGGAATTTCTCCTTTCTCGATCAAAATGGCAACACGGTAACTCAAGAGGAGGTGAAAGGGAAAGTCTTTGTTGCGGAATATTTCTTCACTACCTGCGGAACAATTTGCCCGAAAATGAACCGTCAAATGCAACGTGTACACCGTAAATTTAAGCAGGACAATCGTTTTCGTATTTTGAGTTTTACAGTCGATCCAGAAACGGATACAGTGGCTCAACTAAAGCGCTATGCAGATGGTCATGGAGCCAAAGCTGACCGATGGATTTTTTTAACCGGAAAAAAAGTGGAGCTGTATCAATTGGCTCGAAAATCATTCTTCGTGCTTAAACCTGCCGAAGCAATTAATCAAGGAGATGTGGGAAGTGATTTTATTCACACCAATAATTTTGTGCTTATTGATCAACGGATGCGAATTCGGGGTTATTACGATGGGACATCTCCAAAAGAGGTATCAAAATTGATTCACGACATTGGTCTTGTACTGGAAGAGTAATCAACGCACAATGACCTGAAAGGTTTGAAATTGCCCATTCACATTCTGCAGTTTTAACAAGTAAGTTCCTGGCTGCAGTTTCTCGGTTCCAATGGCTGTTTCTTGAGGCATAATGTTCCCTTGATCAACAATTTTTCCCTGTGCATTGATCCATTGATAGCGACGAGGTGGAGTAGACGAAATAAAATAGACTTCGCCTTGCGTTGGATTGGGATAAATGATGCAGGGTTCACCCGCAATGACTTCTATGGCATTTTGTGGATCAAGAAGATAGTTTCCCAACTGCGCACTTAAATCAATGGTGTGGAGTTTTTGAGGAATATCAATGATCGATTGGGAAAAATGTTCATTTGATACATAGTACTTTAAGCCGTTGTTTGTCGCGATGCCTTCTACTTGATGAAAGGAAAGATTCAATCCCATTCGGCGTTTATTTCCTGATGTAAATTCCGTTCCCGTGAAATCGTAAAGAAGAAATAAAAAGGGTTGTAAAACAGCAGTGTATCCACACAAGGTAATTAGACCTTTGTCTTCCAAGTACGTCGCTCCAGTGATTAATCCTTGAACATCCAGGGTTCCGCGAAGGGTAGCCGAATAGCTTCCAGGAATTTTAGGCAAGGAGTAGATGCTGGTTTTCGTGCTTACCCATTGCTTGGTAAATAGAAAGATGCTGTCTTGCGAAACAATGAAGGCCTCGCAATCAAAATCGGTGCTGTTGGCACCTGTTCCTGTAAAGTCTATTTGGTTGGAATAGGAAAAATAGATGGTATCGATCAGAAGTGCACCTGAGATTAACGATGATTTCTCGATGCGCAAAATATGTAAATCTGTTCGATTGCCATTTCCGTTATTTCCAAAATCACCGAGATAAACATAGTTTGCATCTTGCGAAATTTCTTCCCAATCGGTGTTGAGCGTGCCTGTTATTGATGTGGTTTGAAGAATGGCGCCTGTAAGTGTATCGATGCTGTAGACATTCAAATCGCTGTTGTCATTGTGCGTCCATAAACTTGAATTCCAGAAGATCAACCCAGATGTTTCCACCAATGCGCTGCCCAACAAAACGCTTGTAAGTGGTGAAATCGTCGCATTTGCATAGGTACAACTCCCGTCATTTTGTGTGGCCGTGGCTGAAAAATTGTTCGCTACAGGATCTGTGCAACCGAGAATCTGCGCTAAGCTTTGTTGGGCATAGGTGCTCAATAGGACACAAATTCCTATGAGGATAAAGCGATGGTGAAAAACTGAGGTCATCATTGAATGATGAAGCGTTGGATGAATCGTTGCCCATTGCTATCTGTTGATTGAAGGAAATAAATACCTGATTCCTTTAATTCGAAATTCGATTCTCCAGCAGAAATATGTGCATGCATCACTTCTTGTCCAAACGCATTTGTTATGAAAATACGCAAAGGCTCAAAACAGGAAATTGAAAAACTTCCATTTGAGGGATTGGGGTGTATGTTGAGCTTAGTTTCTTTTAACTCAATGGTCTCGCTTGAACAGGACAAGTCATTGATGTATTGCCAGATACCGTCGTTGAGCAGGAATGGAACAAAAGAACTATCAGGCGCGTCACCCATACGAATCCATGTCATACCTTGCGAGGGCACTACATTGATGAATTGACCATTTTTCCCAAGGGCGGCATACATATCACTTGGCGCGTTTGGACTCCAGCTACCCGGAAAAACCAATTGAGATTGCGGCACCATAAAGCTTTGTTTTCCATTGAGCCACCAGAGATAACCATACGATTCATTCAAACTCTGCGATGTATTCACCATGTCATTGAAGTACGTTTGGTCCGACATGATTTGATTCCCATTCCAGTTTCCTTGGTTCTGAATGAGCAAGCCAAAACGCGCCATGCTGCGGGCTGTACTGAAAAATACATGGTTGTAATCGACTGTGTAAAAAGAGCCTGTCATCCCGGTTGGAATTTTTAGACCTTGAGTGGTATAAGCATTTAGCGTTTGACCGGTAGAGATCTGAATAACGCTATCGAGTAGGGTATAAGGGCCATTGTGGTATGCCCAGCGGTCTCCAGCATCAGCCATGTAATCCAAACACGTATTCAAAGTGCAATAGGGATCGATACCAGCATCGTCAAGTCCACTCGTCATCGTCAATTGATTGCGAATGGTGATTTTTTCCTCCTGTGCAGGACTGCAGTTTGTCCAGCCTGGACCAAGAATGTTTGAGGTGGTATCATCGATGGACAAGTACCCATCTTGCTGTGCCATTCCTACCATAAAGGACGTGATTGTTTTTCCCGCGGATGCCCAATACCATGGTGTTGAGGCTGTGTGTGTTCCAAAGTATTTTTCCAGGACAATTTTTCCATCCTTCAACAGGATAAAAGCCTTGGCGTTGTTCGTGTCCAAAAAAGCGTAAAGACTATCAATTTGCGGCTGACACCATCCCAATGATAGCGGATGAATCGTATCCCATTGATCTCCAGTAGTTGGCGGAAAATACAATCCTTGAGCCTTGACTTGGAATGTCAACAAGATCAAAAAAGAAAGGATACCTCGTTTAATCATGGAACAAAGGTAGGATATTAGGACAAAGGACGCAAGGACTCTAGACTAGAGTATTCTTCGGTGGCTGAGGTGCGCCAGCAGTCTCGAAGCCACAAAGGTCATTGGACCGCTTCGCTGAAAGACTTTTTAAAGTTACGAGTTACGAGTTACGAGTTGTTGGATTTTAGCTTCGATGCTCTGAAATTCCCGAAGGGATCAAATTTTCAATTGCGCAGCAACAAATTCTGAATCGCTTATGGTGTTAAATTCCCGAAGGGATCAAATTTTCATTTGCGAAGCAACAAATTCTGAATCGCCTATGGCGTCAAATTCCCGAAGGGATCAAATTTTCATTTGCGAAGCAACAAATTCTTAATTCTTAAATTCTCATCGTACATTCGCAGAGTGACGCAAATCAGCAACGAACGAATTCTTCAACTACTCGCGGATGCGAGTCAATTCAATGCGTCTGATTTGTTGGTGAACCTTGAGCGGGGTGTAGCACTAGAATTGGATGAATCTGTACTTTCACAAGATTTCTCTTTCACTGGAACCCTTAAGTCGCTTGTGCAACAGGCAACGAAAACACAGCGTGAACAAGGGATTTTTCCGCTAAGCATTGCGCAAGGTCATATTTCTTGGAAGGTCAATGAAACCGTGGTGAATTCACCGTTGTGGATTGTGCCTGTTGGTGTTACAATCAACAAAGTCAATGAATCTGTTCGTCTTCAAATGGATGTTGAAAATGGCTTTGTCAATCCATTTGTGAAAATTCGCTTGACTAATGTTTTTCAGTTGGATGCAGATGTTTGCTCTACTTTGGCGTCCTTGGCTGAACTGCTGCGCACTGCTGGCTTCGATGAGGTGCATACTGCCCCACTATTCCTAGGAAATTTTCACCACCACCGCTTCGATATCATTCGTGAATTGGAGGAACTAGCTTCATTGCCATTGCATGATGCCTTGAAACATTTATTGGGGGATTCGGCCCAAGATTCACTCTCATCCTTTGAGTTGAATAAAGCACTTCTTTTCCCTGCAGACCCAGATCAGTTGAAGGTGCTAACAGCCATTGAGACGGACCATGTTGTAGTTCAAGGTCCGCCAGGAACGGGAAAATCACAGGTCTTGTCAAATCTGGTAGCGAAGCTTCTCTTGGATAAATATTCCGTGCTTGTGGTATCAGAAAAACGGGTTGCGCTCGAAGTAATTCAACGAAAATTGAATGCCTTTGGACTTGGACACCTCTGTTTTATCTCCACCTCCGAAACCATTTCGAAAGATGTACTCGCTGAATTGAAAGCGGCTTGGCTTCGATTAGAATCGTTTACGCCTAATACCGAAAATCCGCTTTTCCTTTCTGAACAATACCTGCATCAACTGCAGATGCAACTGGATTTGTTGAATTCAGAAACATTGGTTGGCGGTGTAAATTATGCCACTTTTCAAGCGATAGCATCTAAGCACGAGTTTGAACATTTGCCCTATGTGAGCGATTTGCCAACAATGGATGAGTGGATAGAGCACAAGCAAACGATTGAAGATTTGTATCTCCACGATTTGACCAACTCAGTGGCTTTACTTCAGCGCATTGTGTTAAATGGTTCTGTGTTGCACTCCTTGGATCAACACATTGAAAAGTGGTTTAAGGAATTGACACGGCTCAATAAAATCTTTTCGATTGTTCAGTGGACCGATTTGCATAATGCCATGAAAAAGGCAGCACTGTGTCAACACTTCGAAAGTGAATCGTTCCGAAAACATGCACCTCTTTTGAGTGCAGGATCGAAAGAACAAAAGCGTTTTTTAAAGTTGCGGAAGAACTATTTGCAACTGAAAATTACCCATGCGTCGATGGCTAGTGAGAAGGTGAATTGGATGGTACTGCCTACGCTGACAGAAACGGAGCGCTTACTTGAGATGGCAAAGGAACGTTCTTTTTTTGCACGAAATCGCTTCCGTTCACAATGGAAAAAAGTAGCAACAATTCCTGTTGAAGGAGCTGTTGACGCATTGAACAAATGGCGCCAATTTTTGCATCATGAGGCATCTATAGCGCAGATAAAATTTGAATTCTGCGAAATAGGAGTGTTTGATGTGGACAATGAGTTGGAGTTAATTCACCTACAAATCCAACAATTTACGGAAGCATCGTTGTCGGAATGGATGAAAATACCGGCAGAGGAACGTCACGTATTCGCGCAAGAAAATTCTGCACTTCATGCATTATTCAGTGATTTGCGCACCCACATTCGTTGGACGGATAGTTCACAGATTGCTACGGTATTGTCCGATATTTCCGGACAACTTTCAGGAATCCTTGCCCAGCAAAATGTCCTAAAAAACATCTCTGAAGCCTTGTTGAGAAACCTGAAAAGTTACCCCACTTTTGATGCCTACGAAGCGGCCATGTGCAAAAGCAATTATACACGGTTGGTAACTCAGTTTCCACAATTTGCGAATTTTTCTCAGGATAGAATGCTTCAGAAATGTGCAACAATTATCGCTGAACAAGACACAGAAGCTGTTCAGTTTGCGCAATTAATTGAACGAAAACAGTTCGAGATGTTTCTGCATTACCAACGCATCCTTCAAACCTCTTCTTCTAAATTATGCGCGGAAGAAAAGGCCTTGAAAACCCAATTGAAAAAAGGGAAGGCCATCTTGGTGAAGGAGTTTGGGAAGTCAAGAAACTATCCATCAATGCGGGAGTTGTTTGCATCTGAAGCACGCATTTGGATTCAGTTGATCAAACCCTTATGGTTGAGTAATCCTGCTCAAGTTGCGAAGTGTTTTCCTCTGCAACAAGGCTTATTTGATGTCGCGATTTTCGATGAAGCCAGTCAGATTCCATTGCAGAATGCCGTAGGAACAATCCAACGTTCGGGTAGAATTCTCGTTGCAGGTGACGACCAACAAATGGGACCTTCGACTTATTTTAAATCCCAATCTGAAGAGACCATCGATCTTTTGCATCAGGCCTCTTTTCATTGGAAAAATGTGCTTTTGCGTCACCACTACCGCAGTGAGCATCCAGAGTTGATTCGTTTTTCGAATCGAAATTTCTACAAAAATGAGTTAATCGCTTTTCCTTCAGCTCAGGCATCGCAGTCACCAACTCGTTTGCATTATTGTTCAGAAGGTATTTTTGATGAGCGTCAAAATCATGTTGAGGCTCAAGAAGTCGCTAAGCTAGTGGAGGTAGCGGTTTTTGAAGAAGATCACCTTGGGGTAGTTGCATTTTCGGAAACACAAGTGTCTGCTATTTTTACGTCTTTATCTATCCAATGTGTGGCGGCTTTGGAACAACGCATCATGGAGGGCACAGCCTTCTTCAAAGCTTTGGAAAATGTTCAAGGGGAGGAATGTGATCGTTTGATTATTAGTCTAGGCTACGGGCGAAACTCGGATGGTGAATTTCACATGCGCTTTGGTCCGCTAAACACGAAAAATGGATCAAAGCGTTTAAATGTTTTGCTCACACGTGCGAAAAGACGGATCGACTTCTTTTCTTCTGTGAAGTCCTCGGATTTTAAAATATCGGACAACGAAGCAGTAGATTTATTGCGCCGATTTTTAGCCCATATCGAAATGGAATTTCTTCCAGAGTCTTCTTTGGAATTCCCTCTGAATTTGAGGCCCGAAGTAAAACAAAATGCATTGTCTTTCAGTCAAATCTATCAGCAGATTTCAGACGCGCAGGAATTGGTTACCCTAGTGCGTGTGCTCGAAAATAGGGGATGGAAGGTCCGTTTTATGGATTAATGGGCATCGAGCCAGTTTGCACCACATCCAACTTCAACCTCCAAAGGCACACCGACTTCAACGGCATGTTCCATGCTTTCCTTTACCAATGTTTTTACCACTTCCACTTCATCAGAAGGCACATCAAACACCAATTCATCATGAACCTGTAGAATCATGCGTGTCTTTAAATGGTGATTTTTTAGTGCATTGTGCACACGAATCATGGCCATTTTGATGATGTCGGCAGCTGAACCTTGAATTGGTGCATTGACGGCATTTCGTTCAGCAAATCCCCGAACAACAGCATTGGCTGAATTGATATCTGGCAGGTAGCGTCTGCGTTTCATGATTGTTTCTACATACCCATCGTCGCGGGCATCCACCATCACACGATCCATGTAGGATTTCAATGCGCCGAACTGCTCAAAATAGCTGTCAATGATTGACTTTGCTTCTGTTCTGGAAATAGTTAAACTCTGCGCCAAGCCAAAGGCCGACTGTCCGTAGATGATTCCAAAGTTGACCGCTTTTGCGGCGCTTCGTTGCTCACGTGTAACATCTTCCATTGGAATATTGAATACCTTGGAAGCAGTCGCCGTATGGATGTCGTGTCCATTTCTGAAGGCCTCAATCATTTGCACATCGCCACTCAAGGCCGCAATAATACGCAATTCAATTTGGGAGTAATCGGCTGAAATTAGCACATGATCCGCATCTCGTGGAATAAAAGTCTTTCGAATTTCACGCCCCTTTTCTGAGCGAATTGGAATGTTCTGAAGGTTTGGGTTGTTTGAACTTAGTCGTCCTGTTGCTGTCACGGTCTGCATGAAGTTCGTGTGAATTCGCCCATCAACCCGGTCGGTCAATGTTGGCAATGGATCCACATAGGTGCTTTTCAACTTGCGCAACTGACGGTATTCCAAAATCATCGGTATGATGGGATGGGCTTTCTCCAACTTTACCAATACATCTTCAGCGGTTGCATATTGACCCGTTTTGGTTTTCTTCGCCTTGGGGTCAATCTTTAGGTAATCGAAGAGCACTTCGCCAAGCTGCTTTGGAGAATCGACATTGAAGTCTGTTCCAGCGGCTTCACGGATTGATTTTTCCAATATGAACAAGTGTTTTTCCAAATCTGCTGAATAGTTGTTCAGCGCTTTCACATCAATTGCAATCCCCTCTTGCTCCATGTCTTTCAACACCTCTACAAGAGGCATTTCAATGTTGTAAAACAACTCCTTTAGGTGTTCTTTTTGAATTTCTGGCTCAAATACTTTTTTCAATTGAAGGGTAATGTCGGCATCCTCGCAGGCGTAATCAGAAATTTCTTCGGGTTTCAAGTCTCCCATGTTTCCTTGGCCTTTCCCCTTTTTTCCGATCAATGTTTCGATGGAAACAGGTTTATATTTCAAGTAGAATTCCGCCAAGAAGTCCATGTTCTGTTTTGACTCAGGATTGATGAGGTAGTGTGCAATCATGGTGTCGAAAGTCGGTGCAGTAACGTGCATCCCGTAGCGGTTGAGTACCTTTAAATCGTACTTGATGTTGTGCGCAATTTTCTCAATGGCTGTTGAATGAAAGAAGGATTCAAATTCTTTAACGATGGATTTTGCTTCCTCAAAGTCTAAAGGTACAGCGACATAAAATCCTTCACGCGCCTTGTAGGAAAATGACATGCCAACCAGATCAGCGTGCAAGGCATCAAGGCCAGTAGTTTCGGTATCGAAACATACCTCTTTTTGCTGAAGGAGGATTTCCAAAAGTTCTTTGCGCTCTTCTGGAGAGGTAATCAGATGATAACTGGGCTTCTCGGTGACAATAGTTTTATAGTCTGCGGTAGGCATTGGGTCTTGATCAACAAGCATGCTTTGCACGCCAAATAAATCAAGTTGTGCACTATCGCCCTTGCTTTTGCTTGTTGGTGCTGCTGAAGCGGTGACAACAATTTCTTCACCGATTACGCGACGTGCAAGATTTCGAAACTCAAGGTCTGTAAAGACATCCTTCACCTTTTCAGCATCTGCATCGCACATGATTAAAGCATCTTCATCGAAATCTACTTCAAGGTCAGTGATGATGGTGGCCAACATTTTAGAAACGCGTCCTTGATCTGCGAAGTTGATGACATTTTCTTGTTGCTTGCCTTTCAATTCGTGTGCATTCTCCAACAAGGATTCCATTGAACCGTACTTTTGAATCAGTGCTTTGGCAGTTTTTTCACCAATACCAGGAATACCGGGTATGTTATCGGCTGAGTCTCCCCACAACCCAAGAATATCGATGACCTGCATTGGGTTTTCAACCTCAAACTTTTCACAAACCTCCTTCACTCCAAGAATTTCCGGTGGATTGCCCATCCTTCCGGGCTTATAAATAAAGGTCTTTTCAGTCACCAACTGACCATAATCTTTGTCAGGGGTCATCATGTAGGTCGTATATCCTTTTGTTTCTGCAATTTTTGCTATCGTACCGATTACATCATCAGCTTCGTACCCGTTGACTTCCAAAATAGGTACGTTAAAGGCTTCAACGATGCGCTTGATCGGCTGAATCATGTTGCGAATGTCTTCAGGCATTTCTTCGCGATGCGCTTTATATGCTTCAAAATCTGCGATACGGTGCACCGAACCACCAGGTGGATCGAAAACGACGGCAAGGTGCGTTGGCTTCTCTGTTTTTATGATGTCAATCAGCACATTGGTAAAGCCAAATGCTGCGGAAGTATTCTGACCTTTTGAGTTGATTCGGGGATTTTTTGCGAATGCAAAGTATGCGCGATAGATCAACGCAAAGGCATCGAGCAAGAAGAGTTTTTTGTCAACAGATTTTGAAATCATTGTTTTCCCGAATTAATTGGATTGCAGAGTACAAAACTATTTTAAAATTTCTGTTTGCCGCATGAATGTACGGGAAAGGTCATGAAGTTTTCACTTTTCTGGGTCTGCTTTGAATTCGGCGTGGTTTGTGGCTGCTGTTTTTGACTCGCGTTGTGCATTCGTGATGATGTCACGAATGAGCTGGGATAACTCACTTGAGCGAGCTTTGATGTCGTCGCACTCATTCTCTCTGAGGTAATCCGTTTCAATAAGTAATTCAAGCCAATAGTTTGTTTCGACACATTCTTTCTGTGCTTCATACAGTTTACGAATGGATTCTGCTTTTGACTGGGAATTACTCGACTCACGCAATTTGGTTCCTACCGAAGTCCCAGCATGCATGAGTTGTTGACTTAGTGTGTATTCGTTGCGGTAATGCAAGACCTTACAGAGGTTAATGATGCCAACAGAAAATTCAAATGACTTGGCAATAAGGGGTGTGTCTTTCATGGTGAAGTGGTTTCATTATTTCACATCAAGTTAAGACTTTTATCCTAAAAATCAAGAAGAAAACTGAATTAATCGAAGATCAGCTCCAACTTGTGCCGTCTTTTCCGTCTTTGACCACAATGCCAGCTGCAGCTAAACCATCACGAATTCGATCTGAAGTTGTCCAATCCTTGTTTTCGCGCGCATGTTGACGCAATTCAAGCACAAGGCCCATCACAGGAGCAAGTTTTGAATCGCTATTTCCACTGCGTGTATTGAGACCAAGGACATCCTGCACAAAGCCATTCATTTCATTGCAAAGAAAGGTCAAGTCGCTTGTTGTGATTGTTTCCTTTCCGTCGTTGATCAGGTTTACAAAGCGCACGGCATCAAACAAAGCAGCAATCAAGATCGGAGTGTTGAAATCATCATCCATGGCGACATAGAAGGAATCAACAAGCGCGTGAACATCGAAAGAGGAGATTGTTCCTACGTTAATTTTTTCGGTGAGGTCTAGTGCATCACTCAGACGGGCAAATCCTTTTTCTGCGGCACTCAATGAATCTTCGGAAAGATCAAGATTGCTGCGGTAGTGGGCTTGCATCATGCAAAAACGGATCACATCAGGACTAAATGGTTTGGTGAAAAGCGTAGTTGTTCCTTCCACGATTTCTTTTGGTAAGAAATAGTTCCCCAAGGACTTGCTCATCTTCTGACCATTTACATTGAGCATGTTTGCATGCATCCAATATTTTGCGGGATTGCACCCCAGTGACCCACAGTTTTGTGCGATTTCGTCTTCGTGGTGCGGGAATTTGAGATCCATTCCACCACCGTGAATGTCGAAATGTGAACCAAGGTATTTGGTACTCATCGCAGTGCATTCAATGTGCCACCCCGGATTTCCATCACCCCAAGGTGAACGCCAAACCTGCATATCGTCAGAATTTGCTTTTTTCCAAAGTGCGAAGTCCGCGAAAAAACGTTTATCATCCTGTGCGTTCAAGGAGCGCGTTTCTTCAGCCAATTCATCGACCTTACGTCCACTTAAAATCCCGTATTCGAATTTCTCGCTGTACTTTCTTACATCAAAATAGACCGATCCATTCACCACATAAGCAAAACCATTGGCGATAATCTGTTCTATATGTTCGATTTGTTCCTGAATGTGTTGTGTTGCGGTCGGCTCAATGCTTGGGGACAATAAATTGTATAAACGCTGCAATTCCTGAAACTTCACGTTGAACTTGTATACAATTTCCAAGGACTGTACTTGTTCAAGTCGCGCGGCTTTTCCAATGTTGTCTTCGGTATTTCCTGCGCTATTCGTGATGTGTCCCGCATCGGTGATGTTGCGCACGTACTTCACCTGGTAGCCCACATGCAGAAGGTAACGGTAGATCATGTCAAAATTCATGAACGTGCGCATGTTCCCCATATGTGGCTCACTGTACAATGTCGGACCACAGACGTACATGCCAACGCGTCCATCGTGAATGGGTTCAAAGTGCTCTTTTTGACCTGAAAGGCTATTGTAAATACTGAGTTTACCCTGCCGGCTGTTCATTGTGTTAGATTTTAGACAAAAGTAGTGTTTAGAATGGGAATTAAGAATTTGATCCTGGCGGAATTTGATGCCAAGGGCAATTTGATGCCTGCGGCAATTTGCGAAGCAATCAAATCGTGAATTGCGAAGCATCAAATTATGAGTTACGAACTTTGGTGGCTGAGGTGCGATAGTAGACTCGAAGCCACGAATTACGAGTTGGGGCAGTGCGTTACGAATTACGAATTGCGAGTTGGGGAACTAGATGGCTCCGCCGAAGTAAGAACAAGTCTTAAAATCTTTAAGTCTCCGTTTCTGTAACAAAAGTCACCTTGCCACTCCTACGAAGTCCTTACTTTCGTCCAACAAAATTAAAGCATCATGAAAAAAGTACATTTTCTAAGCACAATCATCCTCTTCGTTGCATTCTTTCAATCGTGCAATTCAAACTCTCAATCTGCTGCAGCGGTTCAAGATATCGATCAAGCGCAACTTCAAAAAATGGCCAAGGATCCAAACACCATCATCATTGATGTGCGAACTGACATGGAAGTGCAAGGTGGTTACATCGACGGAACAACCTTATTTATTGATTTTTATGCAAGTGATTTCAAAGCAAAGGTGGCTGCTTTGGACAAATCAAAAAAATACATTGTCTATTGCCATGCCGGCGGGCGTAGTGCTGAAGCTGCAGAAATCATGATCAAAAAGGGTTTCAAGCATGTCTATAACCTCGAAGGAGGATTTTCTGGGTGGACTGGAAAGGTGAAGCGATAAATTCCCTGTAAGCATAAAATTAAATGGTTGAATTGGATGACTTTCTAGGTCTTCCCTAGCAGAGAATTGCCTGTAAAAACGTGATCAAAGTCAGATTTTGAAAAGTTTAAACCATATAATTTTGATGAATTAATTCAGTGCACTAGTTATGAAAATCGAACAAATTTACACAGGTTGCATCGCGCATGCAGCGTACTATTTAGAAAGCAATGGCGAAGCCGCTATTTTCGATCCATTGAGAGAAGTTCAGCCCTACATTGAGCGTGCGACATCCGATCAAGCGAAGATCAAATATGTCTTTGAAACGCACTTCCATGCCGACTTCGTTTCGGGCCATCTCGACTTGGCGAAGAAAACAGGTGCGAAAATCGTGTATGGTCCAACAGCAAAACCAAGGTTTGAAGCCATTGTAGCCGAAGACAATCAATCGTTTTCAGTTGGTGCTTATACGGTGAAGGTCATTCATACGCCGGGACATACCATGGAGAGTACGACCTATCTTCTCATTGACGAAAACGGCAAGGAGCATGGCATCATCACTGGAGACACGCTCTTCATTGGCGATGTGGGGAGACCTGATTTAGCACAACATGTCATTGCCGACCTAACCCAAGAAAAACTAGCGAATCTTCTTTTTGACTCCTTAAGAAAGAAAATAATGCCTTTGTCGGATGATCTGATCGTTTATCCCAACCACGGAGCTGGAAGTGCTTGTGGGAAGAAGATGAGCAAGGAAACGACGGACACGCTGGGAAATCAGAAGAGAACGAATTATGCATTGCGGGAAGACATGACACGTGAAGAATTCGTCGATGAGCTCTTGACGGGATTGACCAATCCTCCGGGGTATTTCCCAAAAAATGTATTGATGAATATTCAGGGTTACGACAGTTTGGATACCGTCATGGAACGGGGAAATCACCCATTGAGTCCAAGTGAATTTGAATTGATGGCCAATGAAAGTAAGGCGCTCATTCTCGACACACGTGCACCTGAAGTTTTTGCCAAGGGCTTTATTCCCAACTCCATTAATATCGGCTTGGAGGGAAACTTTGCCATGTGGGTGGGTGAAATGATTCCTGATATCATGCAAGAAATACTGTTGGTAACGGATAATGACAAAGAGGAGGAAGCGATTATTCGGTTGTCGCGTGTCGGTTATGATCATGCCATTGGTTATTTGAAAGGAGGGTTTAATGCCTGGAAAAACTCAGGGTACGAAGTGGATACGGTACAACGCCTCTCGGCCGATCAATTTGCGAAGGAGTACACCACACAACCCATCATCATTGATGTGCGAAAAAAGAGTGAGTTTGATTCAGAACATGTAGTCAATGCCATTAATCTTCCGCTGAATGAGTTGAACATTCGATTTTATGAATTGCCACAGGAAGAACCATTCATTCTACATTGTGCTGGAGGATACCGAAGCATGATCGCCGCATCGATTTTAAAGTCGAGAGGGTATCATGATTTTGTGGATGTAGAAGGAGGAATGACGGCGATTGCGAAAACTACAGTCCCAAAAACGAACTATGTGTGTCCAACAACATTGCTTTAAGATCTTTAATGACGAGAATGGGAAAACAGTATAATTTCATCTGCGCTCATATCCACGCCAAACTGTTTACCCACTCGTTTATCCTTCCAATTCTTTCAAAATCGTATTCACATCTTCCTCCGTGGAGGTAAGTTTTTGTTTACAGATCTTGATTAATTCGGCAGCACGCTTGACCTTCACCGCCAAGTCGTCAACCGTAATTTCTCCATCTTCCATGTCTGCGACAATCTGCTGCAATTCATCAAAAGCTGCCGTGTAGGTCACCTCATTTTCCATATGTCTTCTTTTTTATCACTGTTGATTCTATTTCCACATCAAAGGCCTGTGTCTTGATTACTGTTCCTTCTGCCAATTCCGATGCAGCATTCACTGTATGTCCATTTACTGTGGTGATGGAATAGCCTCTTTGTAGCACATTCACTGGATCCATAAGCCGAACCAAGTTTTCTTTTTGAATGACCAGATTGAGCGCGTTCGCTAAGGTGAGGTTGCTGCGTTGTTTCAAGATCTCGGGTACACGTTTGACCCCCTCTTTTCCTTGTTCAATGACTAGTCTGGCAGCACGGGTGAGCTCCTTGCTGCTAAATTCCATCAGTTGACGGTGACGCCGCACCATGCCTTGCGCATTCGAACGGTAGGCATCACTGATCTTGTGCAGCTGGTTTTTATTGGCTTCACCACAGCGCCTCACTGCATTGCGGAAAAGTCGTGTTTCATTGGTAAAGTGCAGGCCCGTTGTTTCCATGAGTTGTCGTGCACCAGAGGAAATTTGATCTTGCGCATTCAAAACAGGAATTGCAAAGGCGTCAAACGCCTCAAGGAGAAAATCGGCCAGTTCGGTCGGTGTGATCGCATTGCGAAAGGCCACCATTTCTGCTACCGTCATGTTGGTGGAGTGTCCAATGCCTGTTAAAATTGGCAGTGGAAAGGTCGCAATCGCCTTGCAGAGCGAAAAATTGTTGTAGCACGACATGCCCACTTCACCACCGCCTCCACGAACGATGACTACCACGTCGAAGTGCTGCTTCACCCGTTCGATTTTTCTCAATTGCTCTTGGATGGATGCCACCGCCATATCGCCTTGCAAATAGGCAGGGAACAACATCGTGAACAGTCGGTATCCGCGCGTGTTTTGATCCAAT
>CALPWQ020000016.1 GCA_943327315.2 Chitinophaga pinensis | reverse complement strand
TAAGGCTTCGGCCACATGGTGAATGTACTCTGCGCGCCCAGGAATTGGTGGACACAAAAACCCTTTTGGCACCGACCAGTTGTTTATTCCGTAAAAGTGAATGAGCAGTGCTTTATTTAGTGCCATTACTGCATCGGGATTGGCAAAATCAATGGACTCATCGCCGTAGTTGTTCACCCGAACAAAGGGTGCTAAATCAGCATGTGCAGCAATCAATTCGGGAAAATTGTACCGCTCGCGGTGTTTGTTTTTAGGATGTAGTCTAGTTTTAATGATGAGGTATTTTTGAATGAAAAAAATAGGGGCGATTTTACTTCGCCCCTATGTATTAATTTGATTTCTTAATCGTTTTCTTTCGCTTCTCGTCGAGCTTTTCTTGTTTCTCGTCGAGCTTGCGATTTTTCTCATCCAAATTCACTTGCTCTTCTTTTAACTTATCAAGTTTTTTCCCCTTCTTCACTTTGTCGTCGAGTTTCTTTTGCTCCTGTTTCAAGGCTTTACGCTCGTCATCAATAGCTTTTTGTTCTTCATCAAGTTTCTTGAGTTTCTCATCCAATTCTTTCATGGCCTCCGCTTCTTTTGCCGCTTCTTCTTTCGCTTTTTCAGCTTCTTTCTGAAGTTTTTCAGCTTCCTTGGCCTTTTCTTCAGCTTCTTTCTGTTGTTGTTCAGCTTCTTTTTTTGCCTCTTCTTCTATTTTGGCTTGCTTCTCGGCGTCTTTCTTTTGGTCTTTCTCTTCTTCGGCTTTTGCTTTTGCCGCCTCTTCTTTGTCTTTTTGAGCGTCTTTTTCAGCTTTGGCTTTTTCTTCTGCTTCTTTTGCTTTGCGTTCAGCTTCTTTTGCTTCGTTGGCTTGCTCTTTTTGTTTTTGCTCTGCTTCTTTGCGCGCCTGCTCTTCTTGTGCCTTGGCGTCGGTAGGAATAGAGTTTTCTAAGTTCTTCGCTCGTTCTGCGGCTTCTTGTTCTCTGCGCTTAGCCTCTTCTTCACGGCGTTTTGCATCTGCGTTGATTTGCTCTTCTTTCGCCAAGCGTTGACGCTCTGCCTCTTGTTTCTGGCGTTCTGCCTCACTCAAGTTCTTTTGAGCCTCAGTCATTTTTTGATCCGCTTGTGCTTGCTTTTCTTTCGCAAGACGCTCCTCTTCTTCACGCTGCTTGCGCACTTCTTCTTGACGTTTTATCGCTTCCTCTTTTTCTTTTGAACTCTCGGCAGCTTCTTTTTCTAGTTCAGCAGTTTTTTGTTCAGAGCGTTGCGTTTTATCTTCTATTTCTTTGATTTTTTCGTTTGATTCAGTCGTCACCTCTTCCGCTGTTTCTCCCTTAGATTTTAAGGCAAATGTATATGCGCGGCCGTTTTCTAAGACCTGATCAATCATCTTTTCGTCGCGGTACATGGCATGCGTCACGGTAATGTTTGAGATTTGTTTGCCATAGGTAGCAATGCTGATTGTGGCTACACCTTTGTCGTCTGTCATTCCCGCACCGATGGTAATGGTTCCTGTTGTAATTTTTACAAAAGCACCCTTGACTGCAGCACCATTTGCTGTAACGGTTATGGATACAGTAACCGCTTCGCGCTGTGTGGTTTCTGTAGCGTCAATGCGTGTTTGTTTTGCATGTAAACTAATTTGTCCAGCCAATAAACAGCCAATAAGGATAAGGTATTTTTTCATAGCACAAGTTTAATTCGATAACTAGTACAATTTTAGTGTTTTTGAACGGGGAAATGAAGGGATTTTGCGCTATTTTTATCACATGCAATTTGTAGATGTTGTTGGCCAACAAGAATTAAAGAATCATTTCATCACCGAAATCAATAGTGGGAACATTGCTCATGCCCGATTGTTCTACGGAAAACCAGGCTATGGAGCGTTGCCTTTAGCACTTGCTTTTGTGGGCTATTTGTTTTGTGATCAAAGACTTGAAAATGACAGCTGTGGTGTTTGTCCTTCGTGCTTGAAGGTCCAGAAATTGCAGCATCCCGACCTTCATTTTTCGTACCCAAGCGTTCAGGCGGACGCCGAAAAATCGACGATGTTGATTAAACATTGGAGGGAACAAGTGAATGAAAATCCATACTTCACTGAACTTGACTGGTTGAGTAGAATCGACCCGAAAGAAAGGAACATGATTATTAGTGTTCACGAAAGCCACGACATCATAAAAAGATTGAGCTTGAAAGCGTACGAGGGTGGATACAAAGCAATGATCATTTGGTTGCCAGAGTCAATGAATGCTCAATCGGCAAATAAATTATTGAAAGTGTTGGAAGAACCAGCGCCGAAAACAGTGTTTATTCTGGTGGCTGAGGCCCACGAGACAATGTTGCGTACGATTTTATCGCGAACACAAGTGGTGCGTGTGCCAAAAATTGAGGATGCGGATATGAAGGCATACCTCAGGAACGAAGGTAAATTAGAGCCATCAGCGATCGATCGGATTGTCATTCAGGGCGATGGTGACTTCATTCAAGCGATGGCGGCTTTTGACAATGTGGATGATTCAACCGCGAATCGCGATTGGTTTATTAAGCTGATGCGTGTGAGTTACCGCAAAGACGTGTTGGGCATGCTCGATTGGGCGGAAGAAGTTTCTGGCGCTACGAAAGACAGTCAAAAGGTGTTTTTGGAGTATGCATTACACATGGTTCGTCAAAGCATGCTGAAAAACTACACAGGAGACCAGCTGACCCGACTTACCCAAGATGAAGATGCGTTCTTAGCCAACTTTGCACGTTTCATTACAGGGAAAAATTTACGTGATTTTATGCTGACCTTCAGTGATTCACACTATTACATTGAGCGGAATGCAAATTCAAAAATTCTTTTCACCAACATTAGCTTTCAGGTAATGCGGTATATCCACGCGGCTTAACAACAAAAGCGCAACGATTTTTTCCTAACTTTACACAAAACGAATAGAATTATGGGTTGTTCAAATTGTAGCTCCGACGGTGGAACTCCACGGGGATGTAAAAACAACGGCAACTGTAGTTCCGGAGGTTGTAATAAACTTGAGGTCTTTGACTGGTTGTCCAACATCATGTTGCCATCAGGCCAAACACCATACGATATAGTGGAGGTTCGATTTAAGAACAGCCGAAAAGGGTTTTATAGAAACGCCAAAGGAATAGGGTTGTCTGTTGGGGATGTGGTTGTGGTTGAAACGAGCCCAGGGTATGATATGGGTGTGGTTTCTGTATCAGGAGAATTGGCACGTATTCAAATTAAAAAGAAAGCACCTGGTTTTAAACCAATCGAAGCGAAGAAAATCATTCGTGTAGCGACCCAGGAAGATGTTGATAAATGGATTCAAGCAAGGTCTCTTGAAAAGGAGGTAATGTACCAATCTCGAACGCTTGCTGTCAACTTGAATCTCGAAATGAAAATCTCGGATGTTGAATACCAAGGAGACCTTAGTAAGGCAACATTCTTCTATACCGCAGAAGGCCGTGTGGATTTTCGCCAGCTGATCAAGGACATGGCGGATAAGTTTCGCATTCGAATTGAAATGCGTCAAATTGGTTCGCGACAAGAAGCATCGCGGCTCGGAGGAATCGGCTCGTGTGGCCGTGAATTGTGCTGCTCTACGTGGTTAACTGATTTTAGATCTGTCTCAACTTCTGCTGCACGATACCAACAATTGTCTTTAAATCCGCAAAAATTAGCCGGACAATGCGGAAAATTGAAGTGTTGCTTGAATTATGAGCTCGACATGTACCTTGACGCGATCAAGTCGTTCCCGAAGGCTGACACAAAACTTCAAACCGAAAAAGGTTCAGCATACCATATTAAAACGGACGTGTTTCGCAAACAAATGTGGTACGCCTATGAAGGGGATTCTGCTTCTGGATTGATTCCTATGAATCCAGACCGTGTACGTGAAATCATGAAGATGAACCAAGACGGTAAAAAACCAAGGGAGCTGAATGAGTATGTTGCAGAGGTCAAAATCAAAGAACCGGACTACGAAAATGTAGTAGGTCAAGATAGTTTGAATCGTTTTGAACATGCCTTCAAAAAGAACAACAACAATAGAAAGAAGAAAAAACCAGGGAACAATAGGCCTGTTGACGCGGTAAAGTCTGGTGAAAATCCCCAGCAAGCAAAAGCGGCAAATCCGAACCAAGCCCAAAATCCTCAAGGAAATAACAGGCCTAAAGGATCTTCGGAGAATTCGAACAATCCCCAGCAACGAAACAATCGACCGAACAATCGCCGTCGCCCCAACCAAAACAATTCTGGCAATGAAAGCCCGCAATAGTCTGATCGGCATTTTTTTTCTACTTATCCTTTGGTCTTGCGAGCAAACGGCGCTGTATGAGCGTTCGTACACGTTCAAAAAGAACATGTGGGAACAAAATGTGAAGCCCCGCTTTGTCGTGGACATCAAGGAGCTAGGAAAGGAGCATGTATTCGTATTGACCTTGCGCACAACTACAGATTACAAATACAGCAATCTGTGGGTGTTTTTAAACACGAAAAATCCAAAAGGAGAAACAACGCGCGAACCGGTTGAAATTGCGGTTACACATGCTGATGGGTCTTGGGTTGGAAAGAAAACAGGAACAATCGTAGAAACAGAAGTGGTCTTTATTCGGAGCAAAGATGGTCAACTTGAAGTTTTTGATCGCCCTGGAAGCCCACCGAGAATGCTTAAATGCTCACTTACTGAAGCGGGAAAATATACCTTTATGATTGAACAAGGAATCACCCAAATGGCAATTGATGAGGTATTAGACCTTACTTTTTTGGTTGAAACACCAACAGATTAAAGAAGAAAGAGAAATTGGCTTGAACCTCGGAATGTATTTCGAGGTTTTTTTATTGGCATGCGATCAAATCAATTGTTCGACGTGATGGTGTAGGTGTAGGAAACCGCCAAAATGTGTTTCGTCAAAGGGTTTATAGCATTCATTTGATGGTCAATTATATAGCCCACACTAATATCATGAGGGCCGTCAATCTCTAAGGCCACACCAGCGAATCCGCGGTATTTTGAAAATTGCCTACCGCTTGGACCAAAAGCAGGATTGTAGAAAAGTTCAAAGCTTATAATGGGAGAAAGAAACGTGTTTTTCAGATCGTATTGAAATTGAGTTTTAAGCCGCACGGCTTGGTCAAATTCTGCGTCATAACCTGAGATGGAATTCAAGGTGTTGAATGAGTATTGGTAGCGAAGTCGCGCACGAAGATCCAAGCGTTTTTTTGCGTACTTGAATTCCGTATTGAAATTAAGTCGGTTGCTAAACAAATAATTCCCGTACTTATCCAATTTATAAATACCACGATAGTCAATAGAGGGTTTAAACCATTTCGTCACCTTGTATTTCAATGTAACTTGAGGAAAAAAGGTTTGATTAGGCGCGGCACTTACACGCGAAGTGAAACTTACACCGTATTCGAAATCCTTTGTGATTTGACCTTTAACGCCCAGATCACCCCAAAGCATACCAATTGATTGCTGTGAAAAGGCATTCAGCGAGGTAAGAACAAGGACAAAAAGGAGGGGTAGTTTTTTCACCTTAATTTTTCTTGATCACGATTTCACCAGCATCAACAGTGCTTTTTTTGCCTGTTATTTCAACACTTACAATGACCGCTTTTTGTTTGTCGGCATTCGCTGGTTCTGGCAATACATCCTCGTACACATACAGCGTGTATTTTCCCGGCTGTAAGTATTTAAATTCGAAGGTGCCATCATAGCTGGCATTGACATCATCACTAGGAAGGGTATTCCCTTCGCCGTAACAGATGTATACTTTTTCGTCAGAACCAGGATAAACCCCTTCGAGAATTGATCCGCCAACATTGTAGTTGTTCACGGTAATTTTTCCAATGATGGAAGAAGATCCACCTTGTCCTTCTACCTTTTGACAAGCAGAAAAAAAGAAGAGAATCAATGCTGAGAATCCAAAAGCAACAAGAATGCGTTTCATTTGTGTGAATTTTATTAGGGTCATGATCTACTTAAAAACAACCAGATACATGTTTTAAGCGTCTCAAAGCTACGAATACATTTAATATATTCGTAATATTGAAACGTTTTGAGCCATTGCGCGAAGCAAATAACCAATACTAAAACAACGATATGAATCGATTTTTACTCGCATTCTCAATTTTACTGTACTCATTATCAGTTAATTCACAGGTTGTAATTAATGAATATTCGTGTTCCAATGTTGCGGGCCTAATGGATTCGTATGGACAACGTGAAGATTGGGTTGAGCTTTACAATACCTCTGGAACAGCTGTTGACTTGACGGGGTACTACCTTTCTGACAATTCAAACAACTTGTTAAAATGGCAAATTCCAAGTGGCAGCATCAATGGGAATGGATTTAAAATGGTGTTTTGCTCAAGTAGAGGAACAGTGATAGCGAATGAATATCATCCCAATTTCAATTTAAAACAAACAGAAGGAGATTGGATCATTATATCGAACCCAGCGGGTAGCGTTGTGGATTCCATAAAGATGATTCACATGACAAAAGCAAACCACTCGGTAGGTCGTTCAACCAATGCTGCTCCTGATTGGAAGTTGTTTACAACACCAACACCAAACGCCAACAACACAGGCGCCATAAACTTTTATACCCCAACACCGGTTATGAGCCTTGCTCCAGGGTTCTATACGGGAAGTCAAACCGTAACAATCACCTGTCCAGACCCAACAGCGATAATTCGCTATACAACAAACGGGAGCAACCCAACAGCGACTTCAACCCCTTATTCTGGACCCATCACTATTTCAGCGACTACGGTATTACGCGCTGTGGCTTTTAGCACGAACCAGGCCTCTTATACAGAGACAAACTCATACTTTATCAATGTGACGCACACCATTCCGGTTGTTTCAGTGTGTAGCCAAGATGTGTTTAACCTAGTGGCGAATGGTCAACAGGGAGGCGGAACCAAAGTGGGCTCTTTTGAATTGTTTGAGGATGATGGCACGTTTAAAGACGAAGGCCAGGGAGATTTTAACAAGCATGGAAATGACTCTTGGTCTTATAATCAACGGGGTTTTGACTACATTACTCGTGATCAATATGGCTATGCCGCAGATATTGAACACAAAATTTTCCCAGAAAAGACCCGTCAGAATTTCCAAAGGGTAATTTTAAAGCCTGCGGCGAGTGACAACTATTCGTTTGAAAATGGCGCGCACATACGCGATGCATTTATTCATACACTTTCGATTCGTGCCGACATGAAGTTGGACGAAAGAACATGGAGACCAGCGATCGTCTATCTAAATGGCCAATACTGGGGAGTATATGAAATTCGTGAGAAAGCGGACGACCACGATTACACCAACTATTACTTTGATCAGAATAAATACAACCTTCAATACCTAAAAACTTGGGGGGGTACTTGGCAAGATTACGGTGCGCCAAACGCTCAGCCAGCTTGGGATGGTTTAAGAAATTACATCTTGACCAATAATATGGCGAATGCAACAAACTTCAATTATGTAGATAGCTTATTGAATTGGCAATCCCTATGTGATTATTTTGTCTTCAACTCTTATGTGGTAAACCAAGACTGGTTAAACTGGAATACGGCATGGTGGAGAGGAATGGATCCACTTGGAGACAAGAAGAAATGGCGCTACACCCTTTGGGACATGGACGCTACTTTTGGCCACTACATCAACTACACAGGCATTCCAGATCCATCAGCAAATGCGGACCCGTGTAACGCTGAAAATCTACCCAATCCAGGCGGACAAGGACACACAGATATTCTTGAAAAATTAATCAATGAAAATCCCGCCGTTGAGCAATATTATGTGACGCGATACATTGACCTTGTGAACACCTATTTTTCATGTACTTACATGAATCAGTTGTTAGATAGTATGGTGAATGAAATTTCACCAGAAATGCAGGGGCAAGTGAATAAGTGGGGAGGTACGTTTACAGGTTGGCAGTCTCGTGTAAATCAGATGCAGACCTTCATGAATACACGCTGTGCGGCTTTGGCGCAAGGACTAATTGACTGTTACCAACTTTCAGGTCCTTATGCAGTCACATTTAACGTTACTCCACCGCTTTCTGGAGAAATTAAGGTCAATTCCATCTGGGCGCCTACGTACCCGTGGTCAACGAGTTACTTTGGAGGCATCAACACAAACCTCATTGCAAGGGCCAATCCTGGTTTCATTTTCGACCATTGGGAATACACCACCGGCCCACTAGGCGCAGCGGTTACCCAAGACACGAATAGCATCAACATCGTTGGTGTTGAAAATATTGTTGCGGTATTCCTTGTGGACAATCCTGACCTTGATGGAGACGGATTATTGAATGTGGATGAAGGTGTAATTGGCACCAACCCGAACAACCCGGATACAGATGGCGATGGCGAAAACGACAGTTTAGAAGTAGGCGCAAACATCGTAACACCTCTTGATACAGATGGAGACGGAATTATCGATGCGCTTGAGTCATCCATTGTTGACACCGACGGTGATGGAGTGTTTGATGAGGCCGACCCGGCCAATACCGACCCATGTATTCCGAACATCAACGCAGGACCATGTGATCAAGACAACGACGGCTTGACAAACGCACAAGAAGGAACCCTAGGTACCAACCCAGCCAATCCAGATACGGATGGCGATGGAATTAGCGATGGAATTGAAGTCACCAATAGTTCAAACCCATTGAATCCGTGTGACCCGAATGATTCATCTCCAGATTGTCAGGTGGACACAGATGCTGATGGGGTAACAGATGCGCAAGAAGCTGTGGATGGAACAAGCTCAACAGACCCATGCTCGTATGTGGTGGCATCAATCACGTTACCAATCACTTCAGGTACGGATTGCGACAGCGACGGTTTATTGGATACAGATGAAATCGCAAATGGCAGCAATCCGTTTGATCCATGTGATCCGAATAACGCAGGAATCGACTGCATCAATGGCATCTATCTTCCAACAGGATTCTCGCCAAATGGCAATGGTCCAAATATGAATGAAACATTGGAAATCCTCGTTGGACAAGATGTGGCAAGCTTCACGTTGTACATCTATGATCGTTGGGGAAATAAGATGATCCAAACAAGTGACAAAAACTTTACGTGGGATGGAAGCTACGACGGAAAACCATGCAATGCAGGTGTTTATGCTTATATTCTAGACGTGAAGTTTGTTACAGGTATTGAGGAAACGCGCTCAGGCAATATCACCTTAATCCGATGATGATGAAAAGAGGATTGATTGCAGTTGCTTTTGCCTTGCCATTTTTGGTTGCCGCACAAGACATTCATTTTTCGCAGACCGCACAAACGCCCTTGTTGATTAACCCGGCATGTGCTGGCGTTTACGACGGGTGGGAGCGTGTGGTTGTCAATCACCGCAATCAATGGCTTGGAGCTGGAACACAATTTATGACCAGCGTGGTTGCGGCCGACGCCAACTTCGGTAAAAACCGTGATAACTCGAAGGCGCACATGGGCCTAGGCTTGTTGTTTTACAATGACATTGGCGGAGATTCGCGCTTTGGCAATCAAACCGGCGCAATCACTTTAAGTGGGATTTTGCCGATGGGTAAAACCGGTCATATCCTTTCCGCAGGAATTCAGGGTGGTTTTGGCAACCGAACAGCGGACTATTCAAAATTGAGCTTTTCTTCTCAATGGTCTGGTGGTGGTTTTGACCAAACGATTGCATCGGGCGAAGCGGCAGCAGCTTCATTTCGCTACATCGATGCATCTGCCGGCATTTACTACGTGTACGATGGAGGTAAATCAACTTTTGCCCGCAATAATGACTTTAAGCTTCAGCTTGGTGTTTCTGGGTATCACTTGAATCGACCTATTTTGAAGTATGCCACAGTGAATGGTGATCGCATGTACAGCAAGTTTGTTTTTCACGGCGCGGTAACGACAGACCTTGCGGATACAGATTGGTCTTTGGATGCCAGTGTCTTAGAGTTTGTACAAGGCCCCCATTTGGAAACAATTCTTGGAATGATGTTTAAATACCGCTTTAAAGACGGAACAAAAATCACAGGACACAGTCAAGATGCGTACTTTGGTTTTGGTGCATATTACCGCTTGAATGATGCGGTAATTCCCTCGATCATGGTTGACTTCCGCGGATTCCGCTTCGGTGTTTCTTACGATGCCACGGTCTCCTCGATGGTGCGTGCTTACAAGGGAGGTTCTATTGAGTTTTCCTTGTCTTACACAAACTTGAGCCACGCCTTGTTTAAAAAGCGATAGACTTAAACCTTCCAATGTAATTTGAGATGATGTAGTGATTTTCCATCGGACTTCAATTGCTAGGTCTATCAATGCATCCCACTGTGGTAAAAAACAACGATGTATAACAAGAGCGCAAGGTAGTCTAAATGATAGCGCTAATTTTTGTGTTGATTTTTTTATTTCTTAGCCAATGCGCGGAAGAAAGAAATGATGCGGTGGCGGAATAAAAACAGAATAAGCAAATAAGGAATCAGCATCAAGTACAAGATACCAGAGTTGATGCTGTTTCCGAATGACCCCTCATCCAACCCTGACCCTTGCTCAGTCATCATACGACATTGTGAACACCCTTGTGAAAAGGAATGTGTGGCGCTCATAAAAAGGACGACTACACTTAAGATGAATTGACGAATTTTCATGAAACAAAGGTACTACAAAATGCAATTCACGCTTTTTTTATTCGAATAAATCACCTCTATTGTTCACGATATAAGCACTCGAAATCCACGGATTTTAGCGTAACTTTGGTGTTCGATATCAAGTGCGCTTCATGAAACAGCTATTATTTATCACGCTCCTTCTTTTTACTGCATGCACAGGAAATGAGCAATTGACTAAAGTTCCCAAAGATTTGGATAGTTTGGTGGTTTTTCGTCAAAAGGAATTCAACGCGGATCCAAAAAATGCTGAAGCCCGAAAGTTGTTGGTCGATGCTTTGGTGACTCGGGGTACCCAACGCATGAAAACACAAGATTTTAAAGGCGCATTGAAGGACGCTGCCTCTGCCTTTGGAAAGGACAGCACAGTGTTTGAATCACGGCTCTTGTATGCCAATGTGTTGAACAACAGTCCGAATCGATCAGAAGACGACAAGGCCATTGCCAAAAGACATTACAAGGTGTTGCTAAAAACACAACCCAAAAACGCAACTGTACTTGTTGGCCTTGCCTCGTCGTATGCCCAGCTGATGGATTTCGAGAGCGCATTTAAATACATCCGAAAGGCACAAAAAATTGCCCCGAGATATAGAGATTCTTACACTTTGGAGGGGTCTATTTACCGTCTTTTGGCGCAAATGGAGGAGGACCCGCGTTATTTGGAAAAAGCAAAGTCGGCCTATGAGCGCGCTGTGCAGGAAGACCCAAAATTCTACGAGGCAGACATGATGTTGGGAATGCTTTATGAGGCAGAAGGAAATCCAATTTGTATGGAGTATTACACCACAGCGGTTAAGCTTCAACCTAAAAATCCCGAGGTGATATTTTCTTTGGCCTATGCCAAACAACAGTTCAATGAACCAAATGAAGCACTCCGTTTGTACCGCAAAATGGTGGTACTCGATACGGCGTTTTATCAGGCACAAGCTCTCAATCAAATTGGGGTGATTAAACAATACGAATACAAGGAAATTGACAGTGCCATTTATTATTACAATTCAGCGACCTTGAGCAACCCAACCTTGGCCAATGCCTGGCATAACTTGGGTGTGTGCTATGAACAAAAAGGGGAACGCATCAAGGCGATTGCAGCATACCGCTGGGCCGTAAAATACGACCCCAACATGAAGATTTCTAAAGACCGAATTGAAGCTCTGCTTTAAGCGATGAAGTTGAATGCAAAGTTTATTCAAGTGGCTGCTGATGCCGCTATCCCGCTCATGGGTTTTTTCCTGTGGGAATGGAACATCTATTTTATTCTCCTTTTTTATCTCCTCGATTTATTTGCAACAGAAATCATCGCCCATTTATCTGCTCGAAAAATTAAAGAATACCAAGCTAAAAAACAGCTTGGTCTGAAACAAGCGTTGATTTCTTTGGCCTTGTTCATGGTTTCACTGTTCGTTGTGCACGTGTTTGTTGCTGCTGCTGTTCCCGGAATTGATTTTAAAAAGGAGGCGCTTGCCTTTTGGTCTTACGAAGACATGGGTATAGCGCAAGGCTATATGTTGATTCCCCTAATTTTATTTGTAGCCATTCAGCGTTACCGCATGGAATTTTTGATGCGCGGAAAATACCGAACCATTCAACTTTCCCTGTTTTGGAAGGCTCATTTTCGCATGTACTTTATGTTGATTGGGGGCGTGGGAATTGCACTTGGGCTCGCCTTGTTGCTTGCACTTCCCGATCTTGTCTATGTCTTGGCAGCTATAAGTTCCACAACGCTATATACGCTTTATTTTAAGGCAGACTGACCTGTTCGTTTAACCCAGCGGGGCAGTAGAATGGCCCCAATAAAAAGGTAAGGGAAATAAGAAATTAAACGCCACAGCACGGCAATTCCAGCCAGCATGGCAGCAGACATTCCGAAAGGCATCAACAATTCTCCAAAGGCATATTCAGCAACACCACTTCCTCCTGGTGTTGGACTAATCAACATAAAGATCCAAAGCACCAGCTGTTTTCCTAGGATGAGTATGTGGTCCATGATTCCCAAACGCAAAAAAGCGTGCAGCAAGGCGTTGATGACCAAGTAACGACAAATCCAGCTGCAACAGGTAGAAAAAAATGCGCCCGCCCAAAAGGTCAATGGTTCCTTTCTCAGCTCTTTGGATGAAACGATTAAGTCCTCCGCTGTGCGCGAAACACCCTCTTTCCAGCGCTTCAAAAAGGGAAGCTTAAAAAGTGTATTCAGGAACCAAGCCGACCATGATGGCAGAATAAACACCGCAAAAAACAGAAATAGACAGGCAATCAGTATAATTGAAAAGCCAATCCAAAACACCCATTGAACGCCCAAACTAAAGGTGTTGTTTTCCGGAAATAGTGAGGTGCTATCGATAAATAAAAAGACAAACGGAATTAGAAGCACATAAAACAGGTTGTCCATCATGGTGGTGATGAATACAATGGCGGTTGAACGCCCCAAGGGGATCTTTTCCCGATTTAAGATAAACATGGCAACGGCGGCACCCCCTACAACACCCGGAGAAAGTGCTGAAGCAAACTCCCACAGCATGATGACATGGAACGAGGATTTCCAACTGAGCTTCTTGCGCGTCAATACACGAATGCGAATCATGTAAAAGAGGTCGCGACCAACCATGAAAATAACGGCAATGAAGATCCACATGAACGATGACCTTGTCCATTCAAGCTGTTTCAGGGCGTCCGAAGCACGTTGTTTGATGTAATCTCCTTGAGGCACAGCCATGAACTCGTGATGGTTGTGGATGTCGATTTTTCCGTTTTTATTGGAGTCACGCCATGCGTAATCCCCCTTTCCGTCGGTAACCTTTACAAATTGCACTTGTCGTACACCAGAAAACAAGAGGATTGCGGCAATCAACAACCCTAGCCCAACCGCCAACCAAATTTTCCATGGCTTGAAGGAATTTTTAAGGATGTCGTGTTGTTCTTCCATCTCCTAGGGCTGTAATTCAACAGAAACATCCCAATTCGCACGAACTTTAGTCGGCTTTGAAAAGCGGTATACTTGTTCTGGTTGAATGCGTTGTTTTAAATCACCACCGCTCCACTTGCCATCTCCGTTAAGGTCTTCGATCAAAACAAAGGTGTATTCTGCAGGTTCCAAGTAATCGTATCGTACCGTTGTTCCTCCACGGCAAATACGCTCACTTATGGTTTCGTTGCCTCGTTTTAACTGAAGAATCAAGGGCCCGGTGAAGTTGCGCAACACAGCGTAAAGCACCCCAAAGTCTTCGGTCTCGCCGTATTGAAACGTAAATCCTGTAGAATCCATCTTCTGGGTGCTCCCACAATTGATGGATCCTTTTTTAAAGATGACCACTCCTTTTTCTACTTTGGTTGTGGGAACAACAGTAAACTGATTCATACCGCGATAGGCAAGATGAAAAGGCACGAAACTCGAGTCGGCTAAATTTTTCACGAAGATATATCCACTGTCAAGCGCCGTAATTCTGCCATTTACCGAAAATGTAAGTGTATCCAATGGCGTATACATTCCACCTTTTCTGCCCGACTCAATCCGCAAAGGAAAAGCTTTGTCCTTTGCAGAGATGCGTGTGCGAAGTGTGTCCACAAATGTGTCTTTCAAAACGACTAAATTGGATTCTGTCAAGTCAGAAAACCCTTGGTAAACGAAAATACTGTCTTCAGTAATGTGTGAGATTTCACCTTTTTCTAAGAGCAAACCATTCAGCGAAAGCGTGGCATCCAACAACGAGAAATTAGCCCCAACAACATATCTATTGATTCCTGCAGTCTTGAACGTATTCACCTTTCTTTTTGAAACAGGGTTGAACATTCGAAAGGCAACGGTGTCAATCTTTCCAGATTGAATGTCTGTGGTGTCAGAAGAAAAGCCACAGCGTTCTTGTGGCTGAATGCTCAAGTCTCCGTTCATATCTTCAAAGGCGCGCACCACATATTTCCCATTCCGCAGATAGCGAAATCGAGCCATTCCATCCTTGCCAGTCTTGGCAAAATAGTACGGACTCACCTCATTGGTATCTGTAAACAATCCAACAACCATTTTATCCAAAGGCGCAAGTGTCCATGCATCCGTGACCTGCACGCACAACTCTGAAGAGTCGATGCTTGTTCCGGTTGAAAACACATATTGAATCAATGAATCATTGCCCTCGGTAACGTCTTTGATTGTCCCGTTGAATGAAACTACGTAGGTGGTGTTTGGCTTAAAATCACCGTCAAGTTTCACCGTAACTTGCTTCTTATTCAGTTGGGCGTCAAGCTTAATTCCTCCCGGAACAATACTCATTGTTTGCAGTGGGCTGTTCAATTGGATATACTCGTCGAAATCTAGAGTAAAGGATTTTTTATCGAATGCAACCATACCATTTGCTGGATTTGTTTGCGTCGGGTTGGGAGCGACCGTGTCTTTTTCGCCTCCTGTAATGGTGCCTACTTGAGCGCAGGAACTAAGGAGCAGTGCAAGAATTATAAACAGTCTGAAATCCATGTGCAAAGTTCAGTCAAAAAAGTGACATCCGTATCATCAAAAGCACCCAATGTCTCGCTGTCAACATCAAGGATGGCGATAACCACACCATCTTTTAGGACAGGAACAACCACTTCACTTTTCGATCGTGAACTGCAGGCAATATGTCCAGGAAATTCTTCCACATTAGGAACGAGAACTGCTCGTGCTTCTTTCCAGGAAGTACCACAAACCCCTTTTCCAAGGGGGATTCGAGTACAAGCAACCGGCCCTTGGAAGGGACCTAGAACGAGTTCATCACCTTTGACGATGTAAAAACCTACCCAAAGCCAAGCAAATGTTTCGTGCAATGCCGCACAGCAGTTGGCCATGTTGGCAACAGCATCCGACTCCCCATTCATCAAGGCCTTAATTTGGGGCATTAATGTACGATATTGCTCGGATTTGTTTCCAGTTATTTTGATGAGGTCTTCAGCCATTTTGGGCAGGATGTTTCAGCAAAATTGCCTTTTTTCCACCGATTCTCCAATTATTTTCCTATCTTCAAGTAACAAACACTTGAATATGCGCGAAAAAACCACTCTTGACAAAATTTTATTTTTAGACATCGAGACAGTTCCCCAAACCTATCAGTACAGTGACTTGGAGGAAAATCTTAAATCACTCTTCGAAGCGAAAACTCGGTTTCTGCATTCCGATGTCAAATCCTACGAACAACTGTATTCCGAAAGGGCAGGGATTTATGCTGAGTTTGGAAAGATTGTCTGTATTTCCGTTGGCTATCTCCAGGATCAGCGCACAGGCCGGCAAATCTCCATAAAATCATTTGTCCATGAAGACGAGGAAACCTTGCTGAGCAAGTTTGCAAAATTCATTGAGGATGATGATTTCTATTTGCTCTGTGGACACAATTCCAAGGAGTTTGACTTCCCGTATATCTGCCGCCGCATGCTCATTAATGGAATGCCTTTGCCACGGATGCTAGATTTATCAGGCAAAAAACCGTGGGAAGTTGCTCACATTGATACCATGGAATTGTGGAAGTTCGGGGATTACAAGGCCTACACATCTCTTGCGCTTTTGTGTTATGTGTTCGGAATTCCCACCTCGAAGGACGACATCTCCGGAGCAGATGTTGCGCGCGTGTACTATGAAGAGGAAAACATCAATCGCATCAGACAGTACTGTGAAAAAGATGTGGTGGCATTGATTCAGTTGTACCTTAGAATGCATGGAGAGCCCATGGTTGATACAGGAGAAGTTCAGGCTGTAAAATGAAAAAACCCCGACAGAATCGAGGTTTTTTTATGGTGTGTAATCTGAAAGTTACTGAATAAACACAGTTTCTTCGGACGTTACTTCTTGTTCCACTTTGATAATTCCTTCTCCTACAGCAGCGCCAAAAGTGGCTTCAATGTTCAATACAGCAACACCCGCTTGACCAAGTTGGTAGACATCGTTGAAATTAAACTTTGCTTCACCTGATGTATTCGTAAGCGTTGTATCGTACAAAACAACGTTTGCAGGCTGATTGATTGTTGATTGACCATAAATAACAACTTGAGCACCAGCAACAAGTTGATTGGCAACATCACGAACGTAAATGATGGCAATCGTGTCTTTCTTTTTGCGGCAACCTGATGAGAAAAATACGCCAAGGAAGGCAACAGCGGTAATTAATCCAAATCGAGTAAACGTATGCATAGGTATAGGTTTTAATTCATTAAATAAACAGTCTGTACCGTTGTGATGTGTGAACGACAGCGCACATACTCTGTGCCTGTTTTTAATCCACTCTTCACAATGACGTCAAAGTAACCCGTAGTGTTGCCTTCGCCGGCCAATGTAAAATAAGTGTCCATGTTGAACTCAACGAAACCAGAGGCATTTGTTGCCAATGTATCTACAAAGGCTAATGTTGCAGGATTCGAATTGATGTCACCAACAATCACTACTTGTGCGCCATTCACCAATTCGTTGCTTGATGAACGAACGAATATTTTAAGCACGGAAGGGTCATCGTTTTTACATCCGGAGAACATCACCGAAATCAAAATCAACCCAAAAAATAAAATCGCTTTTTTCACTTTTGTTTTCATTTAAGAGAGCACATGCGCTCCAAAGATAAACTAATTTTAAGCATATGCAATACTAATGTAGCCCTTAATTCGTACCTTCGTTGCGCTGTTTTAAACAAGTTAAGGCACCAAAAAGTTACATACTTGTCCGAAAACTTAAAAAATTAAGCCATTCGAATGAAAGAACATATTGACGAGCTTGCTGGACAGATCGAGGCGTATTCAATAACGAATACAGCAACACTTGAGGAGTTCAGGATTCATTTCTTAGGATCAAAAGGCGTGGTGAAGGAGTTGTTCTCATCCCTAAAATCTGTGCCCAATGAAGAGAAGAAGGAAGTGGGAAGATTGCTAAATGACTTAAAAATCAAAGCAGAATCTAAACTCGAACAATTCAAAGAACAATTGGCTACTCAACAAACTAGCAGCGAGCGTGTTGACCTTTCTCGTCCGGCAGAAGAGTCGTCCGTCGGAGCACATCACCCGCTATCACTTGTGCGCAATGAAATCATTTCTATTTTTTCACGCATCGGATATGTGGTGTCTGAAGGACCAGAAATTGAAGACGATTGGCACAATTTCTCCGCGTTAAATTTTCCACCAGAACATCCAGCTCGCGATATGCAAGACACCTTTTTTATTGAAAAGGGTGAAAAGGAAATGGCACTTCGTACACACACAAGTTCGGTGCAAGTTCGGGTAATGGAAAATAGCACACCGCCAATTCGCACGATATCACCAGGAAGGGTGTACCGCAACGAGGCAATTTCTGCCCGTGCACATTGTTTCTTTCATCAAGTGGAAGGTCTGTACATCGATAAAAATGTGTCCTTTGCCGACTTGAAGCAAACACTGCTTTATTTTGCCAAAGAAATGTTCGGGGAAAAGGCTCAAATTCGCTTGCGCCCCTCATATTTCCCCTTCACGGAGCCAAGTGCTGAGGTGGATGTGTCGTGTTCAATCTGCAATGCAGAAGGATGCAATGTCTGTAAATACTCAGGATGGCTGGAAATACTCGGATGTGGAATGGTCGACCCGAATGTGTTGAAATCATGTGGCATTGACCCAGAGGTTTACACAGGATTTGCCTTCGGAATGGGAGTAGAACGTATCGCACAATTGAAATTTAAGGTGAGTGACCTACGCTTGTATTCTGAAAATGACGTGCGCTTCTTGAAACAATTCACACCAGGCGTTTAAGTGATGGGATGGTTCTCTAAGTCATCAGCAGAGGAAAAATCACTTCCGTGGATTTCGCTCACAAGCACTGAAGATTTGACGCGTGCGTTGGATTCAAACGAACGGCCAGCACTTTTCTTTAAGCACAGCACCCGTTGCAGCATTTCCATCATGGCGCTTAGTCGCTTAGAACAACGTTGGAATGTGGCGCCAGAGGAGTGCGATCTCTATTTTATTGACCTACTCAATCACCGCGATGTATCGAATGATCTCGCCTCACAAACCAACATCGTTCATCAATCACCACAGGCGATTCTTGTCCGCGACGGGGAAGTGATATACACGGCGACTCATGGTGACATCGACGCGGATGAAATGGCAAAAATTTTAAGTCATTAACATGAAAAAATACCTGATCATCGGTTTAATCATCGCATTTCTTGGTGCGATGGTGTTTCGTTCGTGTGCGCCTGCATCGACAGATGGTTCGGCAACAGAACTGCCAGCGGCCTTTGCCTTCGAAGACAACCTAGCGACACGTTGGGATGAAAAAGTACCCATCGACATTCTGGTCAACAATCCAGATGTGGAAACCTTGGAACTGATTTACAACGACAGTACATTCGCCACGTGGAATTCGCCAGGTAAGAAAATCACGTATCAACTCAAAGCCGGGTTTTACGGTTTAGGTGCACGCCAAGTGGAATTGGTTGCGACCTTGAAAGACGGAACAAAATCCTCCGACAAGCGAATTATACGCGTCCTTTCTGATGTCGTTCCGGAAATCTGGATTGCAGAAATTACGCGAGAATACCCCCATGAAGCAACTAGCTTTACACAAGGATTGGAGTTCAGCAATGGCCAGTTGTACGAAGGGACGGGCGAAAGAGGAACGAGTGTCTTGGCACAAGTGAATCTATCGGACGGTAAAATCGTGAAGTCTATGGGCTTAGACGGCTCTTACTTTGGCGAGGGAATCACGGTGTTAAAGGGAAAAATATATCAAATCACTTGGCAAGAGCAAACCTGCTTTGTCTACAATCAAACGGATTTAACCTTGTTGAAGGACTTAAAATATTCTGGTGAGGGCTGGGGCTTGTGCAACGACGGCAGCTCACTCATCATGTCGGATGGCACAGAACGGATTACCTTCCGAAATCCCGAGACATTCGCCATCACACGCACCATCGAAGTGTACACGCATCAAGGTCCTGTGACTAAATTGAACGAGCTGGAATATGCCGACGGCTTGATTTATGCCAATGTCTGGATGACCAACAAAGTGGCGGTTATTGATCCAAACAACGGAAAAGTTGTTGCGGAGCTTGACGCGGCTGAGCTTGTTCGAAAAGGGAGAGGAAACGGGGATGTACTCAATGGCATTGCCTTTAATCCAGCCACGAAGAAGTGGTACATGACCGGCAAGAAATGGCCGAAACTTTTTGAAGTGAACTTTAAGAAACCGACTTCTTAGTTACTAATTACTAATTACTAATTACTAATTACGAGTTACGAGTTACGAGTTGGGGTTCATTCGAGGCCACAAATTTGCGCAGCAATCGAATTCCAAGTTGCCTCAGGCATCAAACCAATTAAAAAACTAGTCATTAGTCACTGGTAACTAGTCATTTTTATCTTTCAACAAGCGCCCCATCTTCCACGCGCACAACCCTTCCTGGGAATTTGTTGACCATATTCATGTCGTGTGTGGCCATTAGTACTGCTGAACCTTCTTCTTTGGCGACGGCGATTAACAGGTGCATGATATCTTCTGAAGTTTCTGGATCAAGATTCCCTGTTGGCTCATCTGCTAAGATCAACGCAGGATTGTTCAATAAGGCTCGTGCAATGGAAATGCGCTGTTGCTCACCGCCCGAAAGTGCATGAGGCATGATGTTGGCTTTCTTTTCGATGCCCACCAATTGCAATACTGCCATGGCGCGTTTTTGCATAAGTGTCTTGTCGGTCCAGCCTGTCGCACCGAGCACAAAAAGCAGGTTGTTCATTACGGTGCGGTCGGATAGCAATTGGAAGTCTTGAAAGACAATGCCAATCTTGCGGCGTAACATGGGCACATCCTTCTTTTTCATGTGCAGCAAGTCAAATCCAGCCACAGTACCTGTGCCCTCACTTAACGGAAGCTCACCATAAATGGCTTTAAGTAAAGTGCTCTTCCCGCTCCCTGTTCGCCCAATCAAATACACAAAGTCTTGCGGACCAACGCTGAATTGCAGATCTGAAAGGATGGTCGTGTTTTGTTGGCGAATGACGCCGTTTTTGATATCAATGACTTTTTCCATGGACGCTATTTGATGTAAAGGTCTTAAATCACACTATTTTCAAGGCGCCACTGCAAAAATTATCTTAACAGAATCAAGTGTAAAACTTTTAGAAAAGTATTCTGTAACCGAATACGACAGACGTAATTTTACTAGCTTAAATACACATCTTATGACCAGGCTTCTGATCATTCTCGGTTTGTCCATGAACATTGTTGTTTTTGCTCAGACTTCAGAAAAATACAACAGTGAATATGCGGGCTTTTACCGTGCAGAGGAATTGTACGAAAAAGCGCAGTTTGCCGCAGCCCGCACAGAATTTCGTGCGTTCATCGACCAATTTGGTAAAACAAACGACCCCATGTATGTCAAGGCTAGGTATTACGAGGGGATTTCAGCGCTGGAGCTTTCAAACAATGATGCAGTGGCACTCCTCGAGAAATTCAATGCGGATTACCCTGAAAGCATCTACCACAAAGAAATATATTTCCGCCTCGGCAAGTTTTTCTACCACAAACGCGATTTTAATGACGCCTTAATTTGGTTCAATCAATTGAGCACAAAGGACGTATCGAAAGAAGACCAGTCAGAGTTTTTATTCAAGCTGGGGTATGCGAATTTTCAAGAAGCAAACTACGATGCAGCACGAAGTGCATTCCACGACATCAAGGACGACTCTACCCAATACGGCCCGCCGGCCTTGTATTTCTACTCTCATATTGCCTACATGAACAAGTCGTATACGGTGGCAGAAGCAGGGTTTATTCAATTGAAGGACAAGGCACAGTATGCCTCTATTGCACCGTACTACTTGGCTCAGATCTATTATTTGCAGGGGGATTACCAAAAGGTGATAGACATTGCTCCGAATGTGATGGACACCTCTAAAGTCTTCAATCAAAACGACATGAATCACTTGGTGGGTGACTCCTATTACCGTGAAAATCAATTTAAAGAGTCGGTGCCTTACCTTGAGGCCTTCAATAAAAACGCTCAAACAACCCGAGACGATGACTACCAATTGGGCTATGCGTACTACCGCTCTGCCATGTACGATAAAGCGGCAAAACTATTTGATCGTGTGGCGAATGGCAAAAAGGACAGTTTAGCACAAGTTGCCTTGTACCACATTGCCGAGTCACGAATGAAGCAGAACAATTTTGCGTCTGCCAGATCGGCATTTGGCGCAGCGGCAGCAATCACTGTAGACCCTAAAATCCAGGAAGATGCGCTGTACAATTTTGCGGTGCTTTCTTACAAGTTGGACATTAACCCGTTTAACGATGCGGTTGAAGCGTTTGAGTCGTTCTTGACTGAATTTCCAGAATCAGACCGTCGTGATGAGGTGAATCAATACCTCGTCAATGTGTACTCCTCGACAAATAACTATGCAAAAGCCCTTGAATCTTTGGATAAGTTGAAAAACAAGGATACGCGCTTGAAAACGGTGTATCAGCTGGTTGCATTCAACTATGGCGTAGACTATTTCCAAAAGGGAGATATGAAAAGTGCCTTAAAGATGTTTGACCGCGTGAATCAATATCCAGTGGATGCAGCGATCACGGCAAAAGCACGTTTCTGGGCATCTGATGCGTATTTCCGTTTGGACGACATGGACAAGGCCATCAAAGGGTACCGTGAATTTATTTCGATGCCCGCAGCTCAGTCCATTGGATTGAAAGCGGATGCTTACTACAACATGGGATATGCGTATTTGAAAAAGAATGACATCACTCAATCGACAGATGCGTTCCGAATCTATTGCCAATCATCAGTAAATGACAAACGCAAATTGTCTGATGCCCACATGCGTGTTGGAGATGGTTACTTCGCAACAAAACAAGATGAGTTGGCAGTGAAAAGTTATCAAGAAGTGGTTCGATTGGCCTCAGGCTACGAAGATCAAGCGCTATTCTACATGGCGAAGGCCTATGGATACATGGGAAATGATGACTTGAAAGCTGCGCGCTTATTGGATATTCTCACAAATTATAAAACGTCAAAATATACACTCAAGTGTTTGTATGACGTGGCACTGATTTACAAGTCAAAGGAACAGTTCGAGAAGTCAGACACGTATTTAAGAAGAATCATTGATGAGTATCCAAACTCAGATTTGGTGGTAGATTGCCGCATTGAACTCGCCGACATCCACTTTAAAAAGCACGACTTCCGTCAATCGGAGTTGGAGTACAAACAAATCTTGACTGAGCACGGTGAAGACCGCACCGTTTGTGAAAAAGCTGTTCGTGGACTTATGGACATTTATGCTGCATTGAAACAACCAGAAAAGGTAAGTGATATTGCTTCACAGTATTCTTGCGCCAACATTTCAATGGAAGAACAAGAAGGGTTGTACTACTCTCCAGCTGTTGAAGCCTACAAGGACAGTTTATTTGCGGAATCCATTCCTCTGTTCAAAAAGTACTTGGATAAATTTCCGGCAGGACGATTTTCGGTGGATGCGAAGTTCTTTTTAGGGAATTCATATTTCTCATTGAACGACAAGGAAAATGCAGTCAAAGCCTATGCACAATGCCTGGAAGGACCGAACAACTCATACACGGAATACGCAGCATCACGCGGTGCGCAGATTTATTACAATAGTGAACGTTACGCAGACGCCATACCATTCTATGAGCGTGTGGAGGGAATCAGTTCGAAACCGTCAACGGTATTTTCAGCGCGACTTGGCTTGATGCGCAGTTATTTCATCATCGAAAATTGGTCAAAGGCTTACGAGAAAGCTACCTTGGTGCTAGAGAATACTGGGATCAACAACACCATTCGTCAAGAAGGAGAATACGTTGCGGGGATTTCAAGTTATGAGCTGAAGAATTATTCCGCATCCGTCCCACACCTCGAGTGGTTGGTGAAAAACACCACAACGGCAACTGCGGCAGAAGCGAAGTTTATCATCGCTGAAATTTATTACGCAGAACAAGATTATGTCAATTCCGATAAAACCATTCGCGAATTACTGAAGATGAAGCCGAGCTACAACTTCTGGACGGCAAAGGCACTCATTCTTCAGTCACGCGTGCAAATGGCAACGGATGATTTGTTCCAAGCTGAGCGCACACTCAACTCCGTCATCAACCACTATAAAACGACAGATGATGGAATCTTAACAGAAGCAAACGAGTTGATGTTGGAGATCCAACAATTGAAGAGTCAGCCGAAAAGCATCACACCAGAAGGTGAAACAATCATTGAAATGAACGAAAATGGGAACTAAGAGATTTATAGCCATACTTGTTGCACTGCTCCCGCTTCTGTCATTTGGACAGGGGGACTTGGTGATCATTAATGGTATCGGGAATAGAGATGTTCCACCAGCATACCGCATCAGCATGAATCCGTCCATCATTGACACCGTGCTCGGCACTCAAGTTCAGCAATATCCGTTGTTGTCCTTGCGCTTTCCAACACAGATTAAGGTAGATACGATTAAACCGGTCACCATCAAGGTGGAACCAAAGCTTCAACAGCTCTACTCAACGTACGTAAAACTTGGTGTTGGCTCTGAGTTGATGCCACTTGGAGAGGTGTACTTCGACTCGAAACGCTCCCGCAAATATGTTTACGGTGTGCATGCCCAACACCTCAGTTCCTTTGGGAACATTACAAACTATGCACCTGCTCAGTTTGACCGCACCCGAACCAATGTGTTTGGTGCCATTCATGAGAAAAATTATTCCCTACGTGGTGATGTGCATTACAACAATCAAGGCTTACATTATTATGGTTTAGTGGATTCTGCTCAATCTGTTGATCGAAGCACGATTGCGCAGCGCTACCAAGATGTGGGCGCAGCTTTTGCCTTTGATTCACACAAGAAGGACAGTGCTAAATTGAACTACAAAATCAATGTGGCCTACAACCATTTCAACTCAAAAAAGCCATCTGATTCATTGAGTGCATGGAGAGGAAGTGAAAACTATGTAGCTATTGGAGGGTCGGGCTGGTACCGTCAAGGGAAGGAGGTCTTTGCAGCTGAAGCAAATGTGCGCTACAACGGATACCGCTATGGAACGGAGTCAGATACACTTCAGTTTGCTGCAGATTCAGGTTTGGTGCTGAACAACACGGTGATTAACTTAAAACCAACAGTCACCACACAATTGTGGAACAACCGTTTTCGCGCCATCATTGGCTTTGATTTTGTGGTGGATGCGCATACACAAACAAAGGTGCATCTGTACCCAGTTGCAGAGGTAAAATACTCGTTGTTTAACGACATTTTTATCCCATTCATTGGTGTTCGGGGCGGGTTAAAGCAACGTACATTTAGATCAACTGTGGATGACAATGAGTTTGTGTTGTCAAATCTTCAATTGAAAAATGAAAACACGAGCATCGATGTATATGGTGGAATCAAAGGAACACTTTCGAGTCGCATTAGCTTCAATGTCAACGCAAGTTTTGCCCGAGTGAAAGACAAGGCCTTTTTTATTACAGACACGACATTCTCTGTAGGGAATAAATTCAACTTGATTTACGACACATTGAATCAAACAACCATTGAAGGTTCGGTTTCGTACCAGTTGAATGAGAAATTGAAAGTAGATGCCATTGGCCGCTATTATTCGTATTTGTTGCTGAACAACACCTATGCGTGGAACCTTCCACAATGGCAAGCGGGCATTCGAGGAAGCTACAATTTGTATGACAAGTTTCTTGTGAATCTTGATGTCAACTTTGAAGGGGGACGTCAAGCACAGGTGTACGATGCTACGGAGTCCGACGTGACCTTGGAGAACGGACAGCTGGCAAAGCGCATGGGTTTGATTACAGACATCAACCTTGGCTTGGAATACCGGTACAACAAACGCGTCTCAGCCTTCATTCAATTCAACAACTTAGCCTCGCAGAGATACTACAGATGGTACAATCATCCGGTTCAAATTTTCCAAGTAATGGGGGGGATAACCGCGCGATTCTAATCGATCGCTTGATTAGTTTTCTTCTTGAAAAGACGTTTGAAAAATCCAGGTTTTTTCCGCTGCTTTTTACTTGGGAAATAGGTGCGTTGACGCAGAAACACCATAAGCACACCAATGGTGATGGATGCATCAGCAAGGTTCCAAATGGCAGGAAAGACTTCGGAGCCAGGGTGAATAATTACATGTCTATGCCAAATCACGCCGACCCATTTCATTTTGAATTCTGGCAGGGTTACGCTTACCCAGTCAGGCCAGTGTGCCTGAAACTTAAACATGTCGACAACGTTTCCCAACAAAAAGCCAGTGTGGCGGCGTTCAACTACAAAACTTTCGTAGCAGGTTGCTTTTACGCCTGAGCCATCGAGTTGATTAAATCCAATGCAGGGATCAAAAGGGAAAATAAAGTCGTAACACATTGAGTCGATGAGGTTTCCTGTTGCTCCCGCAAAGATGAATCCTACGGCAATGAGAAACTCGCGTCGCGCCCCTGCTTGTGATTGTTTGTACCAATAATAGCCGATTCCAGCAATGGCAATGATTCTGAAAATGCTCAGTGCAAGCTTGTGCCACATTTGATTTCCAAAGGTTGTACCGAAGGCCATGCCTTGATTTTCGACATATTCCAACACAAACCAATCCCCGAAAACAGGTACCGTTTCCATGGGTAAAAAATGGGTTTTGATATAGATTTTAATGAATTGGTCGGCCAATAAAATAACAAGAACCAATACACCAACAACCCACAAATTCTTTCTCACAGCTTATTTGTTTTGCGCGTTTTTAGCGTCAATACTCATGGTTGCATGAGGCACCAAACGGAGGCGCTCTTTTGCAATGAGTTTGCCGGTAACACGACAAATACCGTATGTTTTGTTTTCAATGCGCACAAGCGCAGCATGTAAACTTTGAATAAACTTCTCTTGACGTGCGGCCAACTGCGCCACCTCCTCGCGGGATAAGGTATCAGAACCATCTTCCATCATATTGAAAGTTCGGCCAGTATCATCTGTACCATGGTCATCATTGTGCGAAAGAGACCCTTTCAATAAATCGTAATCGTCTTGAGCTTCCTTAAGCTTTTTTTGAATGAGATCCTTGAACTCGGCTAACTCAGTATCTGAATATCTCGTTTTTTCCTGTGACATGACATTTTGGTTTTGAACATTCCCGCAGGCGGGACGTGGCCGCAAATATAAGCGAAAATAGGTAAGTACCAAGTAAAAATTAAGTAGATGAAAGTTAGTTTACTTTAACCCTTTGTTGACAATATGTATCTTCGTGGCATGGTAAAATTGTTTCTAGGAAATCGAACGGGGGTACTTTTCCTCATTCCCTTCTTTATGCTGGGGTATTTTCTATTGGATCAGTTCACCAGTTATTATCCGCACAACGCTGAGACAAACATTGGTATGTGGGGTATTTCTCTTCCTTTCTCCGATTCATTTTTAGAGATTTCAGGGGCTATTCTTGTTGTAATCAACGCCTTGGCGATAAACATGATTTACAATGCCAACGAGTTTTTGGAGCGTAACAGTTATATGCCTTCGTTGTTGTATGTGGTGATGATGAGCTTCTACCATGCGACATACTCGATTGACGGGCTTTTGGTGGCGCACTCATTTGTCATTGCTATGATTTATCAGTTGTTCCTGCTTCGTCAAAATGAAGATGGAAGAAGGCGTGTGTTTAATGGTGCTTTTTTAGCGGGATGTGCCACGACATTTCACCCTCCATTGGTGTTGCTTGCCCCACTTTTGATTATCATGGTTCGCCGTATACGGCCATTTATTTTTCGGGAAGCTTTGATGGTCATCCTTGGAATGGCGATACCCCTTGTTTATGCTGGAGTCTATCTCTGGATGTCGGGAAGCACAGTCGAGTTGAAATTGATTGATAAATCAATAGATTATCTCAGTAAGCAAACCGATTTTTTGATCACTGCAGTATTGTTTACCCTTCTTTTTTTATTGAGTTTGGTGAGTATTCGCTCCCGCATGAAAACATCGTCTATCCGTCTAAAAAAACTAACAAGTATGCTCTGGTGGCTGGTTTTGCTTGGGGCGATTTTTGGTATTGCAGACTTTTTTACGTTTGGTCAAATCGAGCGGTTTAGTTTCTTGATGATCCCACTTTCCTTTTTCCTTCCTTTCTCTTTTGCGAGCCAAACTTTTGGCGGACTCGCCACCTTTCTTTTTTACATCACTTTTGGATATTCTTGCCTGAAATTTTTCCTTTAACTGGCCTCTGTCCCACGCAATTTATGTAGTTTTGCATACAAGTGGACGGCTGTTCGTTTCCACTGTAAACTTGCATAATCGGATGAAATTTGGTGTTGTTACCTTCCCCGGTTCGAACTGTGATGAAGACATGGTGTATGTCCTTCAAGACATCATGGGACAAAAAGTTGAGCGTCTTTGGCACAAAGATACCGACTTGAAAGGTGTGGATTTCGTGGTGCTTCCAGGTGGATTCTCGTATGGAGACTACCTGCGTTCGGGAGCAATTGCCCGCTTTTCACCCATCATGAATGAGGTGGTTACACACGCCAACAAAGGGGGATATGTCCTCGGTGTATGCAACGGTTTTCAAATTCTTACTGAATCCGGATTGCTTGAAGGCGCCCTTTTACACAACTCAAATCAACAGTTTATCTGTAAAAATGTGTTTTTAAAGCCCGTGTCAACAACGTCAGCGATCACAAAAGGCCTTTCGACAGATAGAGCATATCAAATTCCAATTGCACATGGTGAAGGACGCTTTTATGCTGCCGAAGAAACGATGCGATCAATTATAGACAACGATCAGATTTTATTTAAATATTGCAACGAGAATGCGGAGGTGAACGACACCAACAACCCAAATGGGGCATTGATGAACATTGCTGGAATCACCAATAAATCGAAGAATGTCTTCGGAATGATGCCTCATCCAGAACGCGCTGCAGATCGTTTCCTTGCCAATGAAGATGGCCGCGCACTGTTTGATTCACTACTAAAACATTGCTAATCATACCTAAATGAGGGTTTTATTACTAGGAAATGGCGGGAGAGAACATGCTTTCGCTTGGAAAATTGCTCAAAGTTCTTTACTCGAAGAATTGTTTATTGCCCCAGGAAATGCCGGGACACGTCAACACGGCCAAAATGTTCCCATCGATGTGAATGACTTTTCGGCCATCCGTGAATTTGTCATCAAGGAACGCATCAACATGGTGGTTGTAGGTCCTGAAGAACCTTTGGTAAATGGGATTCATGACTTTTTCTTGGCAGATGACGTATTGAGAAACGTGCCTGTAATTGGTCCAGGAAAGATCGCCGCGCAACTTGAAGGAAGCAAAGATTTTGCAAAACAATTCATGGCGCGCCACAACATTCCCACAGCCAAATATGCTACGTTTACCAAGGAAACACTTGAGCAAGGCTATGCGTTCCTGGAAGCGATGAAACCACCGTATGTATTGAAAGCGGATGGATTAGCTGCTGGAAAAGGCGTGTTGATTTTAGAGGATTTAAAGGAAGCAAAAACCGAGCTGAAACTGATGCTTGCAGACGCAAAATTTGGGGCAGCAAGCACACGCGTTGTGATTGAACAATTCTTGAAAGGAAACGAACTTTCGGTTTTTGTGATTACAGACGGAGATTCTTTTAAAATTTTACCTGAAGCCAAAGACTACAAAAGAATAGGGGAAGGCGATACCGGCTTGAATACAGGAGGAATGGGCGCTATTTCACCCGTGCCATTTGCCGATCCAACATTCTTGGACAAGATTCAAAATCAAATCATCATACCTACAGTCAAAGGATTGAGAAATGACAAGATTCCCTACAAAGGATTTATTTTCTTTGGCTTGATTAACGTCAAAGGTGAACCTTATGTGATTGAATACAACTGCCGAATGGGCGACCCAGAATCCGAAGTGGTTATTCCACGTCTCCGCTCTGACTTGTTGGATTTGTTTGAAGGCGTAGCGACTGGAACGCTGTCTGAACGAGACATACAGTTTTCTGAAAAATGCGCAGCAACCGTAATGATGGTTTCTGGTGGATACCCCGAAGCGTACGAAAAAGGGAAAACGATTTATGGCTTGAATGCCCCTACCGATAGCTTGGTGTTTCATGCTGGCACAGTGGCTGATGGTCCAGCTGTGCGCACAGCCGGGGGGCGCGTTATTGCTGTAACCTCCTATGGAAAAAACTTAGAAGTTGCCTTGAAACGCTCGTATGCAGCGTTGGAGAACATTGAATTTGAAGGAGCATTTTTCCGCAAAGACATAGGTTTTGATGTCTTGTAAGGCTTCTTTTTTATATATTGCGTAAAGAAATCTCGTAAATGGACCCTTCCATATCGGTCGTTGTAATACTAATCTCACTCCTTTTTTCGGCATTCTTCTCCGGAATGGAGATTGCTTTCCTTGCCTCCAATCGACTCAAAGTAGCACTTGAACGCAACAAAGGAACCCTGTTTGGAAAGACAATTGATATTTTCTATAAACGCGAATCGACATTTATTGCTTTTCTTCTGCTAGGGAACAACATTGCGATTGTGCTTTTTGGGATGTATTGCGCTGCACTCCTCGAACCGATTATTCATTCGTGGGGAATACATCGCGAAGGGGTGGTGTTGCTTCTTCAAACAACATTGTCCACATTGCTTGTTCTAATTACCGCGGAGTTTCTTCCAAAGGCCGTTGTGCAGTTGAATCCAAATCGATTCTTGCGCCTGTTCACCTTTCCTATGTTTTTGATTTATGTGCTCTTGTTTATTCCCACACAGGTGGTGATGCTTTTGAGCTCTGCTGTGCTTGCACTCTTGCGCGTGGATCGGTCCAAGAATGTGAAGGTCTTTTCTAAAATAGACCTGGAAAACTATGTGCAAGAACTTTCTGAGCGCATTGATGAAGAAGAGGACTTTGGAAATGAAATGCAAATTCTTCAAAATGCACTCGACTTCTCCAACATCAAAGCGCGTGATTGCATGATTCCACGTACAGAGATTATTGCACTTGAAGTGAATGACGACGTCAACAACTTGCGTAATTTGTTTATAGAAAAAGGCCTGTCGAAAATAATTATTTACCGAGATACGATTGACAACATCATTGGCTATGTGCATTCGTTTGAAATGTTCAAACAGCCAACTCTCATTCGACAGATTCTCATTCCGATATCTTTTGTGCCATCGGCCTTGCCTGGAAAAGAGTTGTTGGAAATGTTCACCAAGAAGTCTGCAAACATTTCGGTTGTTGTAGATGAATATGGAGGGACCGCGGGGATCATTACCATTGAGGATGTCATCGAAGAAATTTTTGGTGAAATTGAGGATGAACACGACAAGGAAGATTGGTTGGAAGAAAAAATCAGTGCGCATGAATACCGTTTTTCGGCACGCGCCGACATCGATTACCTCAATGAGGAGTATGACCTTGAACTTCCGGAATCAGAATCGTATGAAACATTGGGCGGATTGATTTTAAATGAGTTAGAAAGTATTCCTGAGGTGGGTGAAACGGTTGTGCTTGAAGATCACACGTTCATTATTGAACAAGTGAGCGACCGAAGGATCGAGGTGGTTCGTATTCATGTCAATAAATAATTGCCGAAATACATCTTGGATGATGAATGACATAGCTCCTTTTAATGCCGTTATTTTTGACATGGATGGAGTACTTATCGACTCTGAACCGCTTTGGAAAATTGCCATGGAAGAGGTTTTTCATGCCGTCGGCTCACAACTAACCAAGCAAGACTTTCAAAAAACTGTTGGACTGCGACTGGATGAGGTCGTGGTGTTTTGGCACGCACACGAAGGATGGATTGGAGTAACGCCCCAAGAGGTGGAAGCACAAATTGTCCTCCGCATGGTGGAATTGATCAAAGAAAATGCGGCCCCCTTGCCTGGAGTACTTGAAACATTACGCTTCCTTCAAGAAAAAAAAGTGCAAGTAGGATTAGCAACTTCTTCCTACGAAATTCTTATTTCAACGGTACTTCAAGCGCTAGAGATCAAAAAGTACTTTGAGGTGTGCGTATCTGCTGAGCACGAAGAATTTGGCAAGCCACATCCAGCCGTTTATTTGACTGCCGCGAGACGGTTAAACGTTCCAGCCACACAATGTTTGGTGGTAGAAGACTCGTTTAATGGTGTTGTTTCTGGCAAGTCTGCCCGCATGAAAGTGGCGTGTATTCCAGAAAAAACAACCCACCCAGATCCGCGATTGGTGGCGGCAGATTACATGTACGACTCCATGACGGAATTGTTGTCTGACTTAAAAACTAAGATTTAAGCACATCATTAACCCACGCCTTTCCCCACTCTTCTTGTTCTTGTTCGGTCCACAATGCTGGATAGAAAATGCGTTTTTGGAATCTTGGAGGCAAGTACTTTTGCCAATTGGTTCCACCCGTCGCGGCGATATCATCATCGGCATCACGGTTTAAGTAGCGAACGGCAGACTTGTAATGCGCCAAAGGCCAATTCACATTCACATTGGTGTCGTTGTGACGTAGTGTGCTGATGACCTTTTCAGACAGTTGTTCTTCAGCAGTCAATCGTTTGTAAACCTGCCATAAGTTGCGGCTTCTGCACGCTTCCCCATGTTTAATGAACTCCTCTTGATAGCGTTCCTCAAACTGTACCAAGGTCAATGTTTTTTTCCCAGTGCTCAATTCCGTTGCGCCAGCTTTCCAATAAATGAATTCATACATCGATTCAATGCTTGACTCATTCGTGAATTGATGGCGAACATCCTTATTGACGAGGTGAAGAAACTCCGTGCTGCACATTTCAATGAATCGGTATTGCGCCGATTGAAATCCACTTGCGGGCAAAAGAGACATTCGAAACTGCAAAAACTGCTTGTGGTCCATGCCTTTTGACATTACATCAAAACTGGTAATCAATGCATCGAAGTAGCGGTTGATTCGCTCTACGCGTTCCACAAAGAACCCCGCATCGATGGCTGGGTGATCTGCGAGCTGTTCAAATTCTTGCAAAGCCATTTTGAAATAAAGCTCTGTGATTTGATGGTAAATGATAAAGATGCGCTCGTCAGGTATGTTCGTCCTTGGTTTTTGAAGGCTAAGCAGGGTGTCCAATTCGATGTAGTCCCAGTACTTTACTGTGTCGGCATACAACAAGCCGTCGAGGTAGGACAATAAGTCTTGACCCAGCGCGGTGTACTTTTCGTTCAGCAGCTCTAAGCGTTGTTTGATCTCAGGTGTTATTTCCATGTTCAATAATTAACAGCACAAAGATATTATTCGCTCAACAACATGCAAATCAATGTTAATTATTGAACACATCTTCTTTATTCCTGTTTAACTTGAACGGGTAAGTGAAAATATTGGGCATAAAAAAAGGCCCCCATGTGGGAGCCTTTCAATGCGCTTAGTGATCAATTAGTTCTTGATGAACTTGATTGTTTCTTTTCCACCTGCGTGGTTTACAACAACGAAGTAAACACCGTTATTTAAACCATTCAAGTTGATTTCCAAAGCAGAACCAACGATGTTCAATGTACGAACAACTTTTCCTTCCATGTTTGTCACCTCAACTGAAGAGATGTTCATGTCTGAAGTAATTCCGTAAAGAGTAACATTTTCGCTAGCCGGGTTTGGCTTAAGGTTCAATGGCTCATAGATGGCATCGATTGTTCCTGCTTGACCTACAACAATGCGGTATCCAGAGAAAGAAGTAGACTGTGGAAGTGGCGTTGGTGGGAATCCAGGGATGATGGTAATCAACACAGTTGCTGTAATGAAAATCTCAACTGGATACGTTCCAGTAGCCGTAGCCGTACCATAAAGGTTTGCACATCCGTTTGCACCACCAGCATAAGCACATCCAGATAGGTTACATCCGAAGTTCATACCAGCCGGAAGTCCAACAACGCTATCCACAACGAATCCTTGGATCGGTGTTCCAATAAGTGTTCCTCCGGTTGGATCTAACTCAGCTGTTACTGTTGCAGGCACCTTGAAGTTCAAGTCTGTCGAGTATGCAACATTCACTGTAGCAAACGGGAAGTTCTGAACCGTATCAGGCCACACACCGTACACTGAATCCGCGTAATTTGCTCCTGGAGTACATGATTGTGCGCTTGCACTCATGGCTGCAGAAACGATAGAAATAACAAGTAGAAGTTTTTTCATGTTTTTTGGTTTAATTATTTGATTGCGAAAGTATGGAAAAAATTCATTAAAAAAACAAAAAACCGACGGGAATCCCCGCCGGCTCATTTATTCTGGGTCTGAAAAAAATGACGTATTTATTGGATAACGATGCGCTCCGTTGCGCGATTTCCATGTTCGTCGATGGAGATAAGGGTGTAAACGCCAGGATTCAAATCCAATCCAGCGAGTTTCCCTTCGTTCTTGAAGTCAAGCTGCTTGAGCACAATTCCAAGGTCATTCATGAGCATAACGCTGCGAACTGTAGCGTCGGCACTTAAAGTTACGTGACCAGATGACGGGTTTGGATATACACTGATGTTACTTGATACAGCAGAACCATCACCCCCTATGATAAATGGGTTGTCCAATACCGCGATAACAGGTGCATTTGGTTCTTTTATTTCAAATTTTCTGAAGGTGCTACAACCAGAAGCATTTGTTATGGTTACTGCATAGAATCCGGCACCTAACCCCGTTTGATCTTCATTCGTAATACTGAAGTTGACCGTTTCGATTGGGCTCATGTTTTCCCAAACATAAGTGGGATCGATTTCATTGACAATTAGATTGATACTTCCGTCGGTACCTTGAAAGGTGCTTACGTTGTTCACAACAGTAGATACCTGCAATTCCGGCGCATCGACTAGGTTTACCTGTGCTGTGACAAATGAAACAGAATCATCGACAATATTGAATGTGTATGTTCCTGCGCTGAGTGCCCCAATCTCAAAGATGTTTCCATCAATAATTTGATTGTTCACAGTATATGGGCCTTTTCCTCCGCCAATAGAAATGTATATTTTTCCATTTTGATCACCGTGACAAAGCGGGGACTTCTTGTCAATTTCTAATTTTAATGGGTTTTTTGATGATCCAACTACTGTTGTTAACTGTGCGTTGGCTTGAAATGCTGTGGTAAGAAGTCCTGCTGCGAATAAAATGTTTTTTGTTTTCATAATACTGTTTTTAAATGTGTGTGTTTACTATTTTTTATTAATCGTTGTGATAATCTATGTGTATAAGTGGTTGATGTATTAATTTGAAGAGCCTCCGTTTGCGTTGTTTGCTCCGTTGATGTTTGGGTTGATTCCAGGCAATATTCCACCTCCATTTGATCCTGCTGTTCCTTGTGGTGCTTGACCAACGATAAATCGTTTGTTGGTTTCGCATCCGTTTGGATCCGTAACCGTTACTGCATATACTCCAGCGATCAGTCCAGTTTGATCTTGTTGAGTTGGCACCAGTCCGGACCCATCAGGTGTTGTCCAGTTGTACATGACTCCAGGATAAGTTACTGTTAAATCAATTTCACCATTGTTGCCTCCATAGGTGCTAACATCGGTTATGGTTGCATCCATTTCTAGTTGAAACGGAGAGACCAACACGACCTCTACAGTTGAATTTGTCAGTAAAGTGTCAGTGATGTAAAAACTGTACTGCCCACCTACGAGGTTTGTCACTTGGAAGGAGGCCCCAACGATTTCGAGTCCATTTACGAAGTATGGAGGGAATCCGCCCGTGATGTCAATGTTGATGACGCCATCATTGCTTCCATAGCAAGAAGGGTTTGAATGAACCATTTGCACAGACATAGGGATTTTATCCTGAGTGATCTGAGCAGATGAGGAAAAGGCCGCAAACAGAAACGTTACTGTAAAAAGACCTGCAGCGAAAATGAATTGTTTTGTTTTCATAATTGTGTGTGTTGTGTGTTTCGTTTTTAAATGTTTTATGTCTTTCGACGAAACAAAGGTTCACACATTCCAACGGCCATGAAAGTATTTAAAGGTCGAAGCACATCAATTTCAGTGCAAGCGCTCAGTAGCCCCTAAGTAGTTCTACGCAAACAGGGGGTGATTTGAATCAAGAAGAGTTAAAAAAATATAGTTACGAATTACGAATTACGAATTACGAATTACGAATTACGAATTACGAATTACGAATTACGAATTACTGTTGTCCGATAAAAATTTACTATTCTTCTTGAAACCATTGAAATCATTGGTTTTATGAAGTGGTTTTAAAGTAAGGGGGTGGTTTCTATTTTATGTGATTTAGTATTTAAACTGTTTGACCCCGATGGGGTCATCGGTCTTTCGGGAGGGCTTATGGTTACAAAGGTTTGACCCCGATGGGGTCAGTTAATC
>CALPWQ020000015.1 GCA_943327315.2 Chitinophaga pinensis | reverse complement strand
TTTACTTCGTTGTCGAAATTACATACCGATGTGAAAACCAATATCTGCACAGTAAGTCATGCGGAATGGGCAAACGATCAAAACGAGTGGTACTTTGAAATTACGGCAGATCGTTTTTTGAGAAATATGGTGCGTGCGACGGTAGGAACCCTGATCGATGTTGGACAAGGAAAAATTCCACCCACGAAAATACCAGAGATCCTTTCAGCCATGGACCGTGGAGCAGCATCGACTTCGGTTCCCGCACATGGCTTATACTTATGGAGAATTACCTATTGATAAAATCGACGAATGATTAAACTAACGGAATACACGAAGGGTGGAGGATGTGGCTGCAAAATAGCACCAGAAGCGTTGAGCGAAATATTAAACGGTCACCTTACGAACGATGAATTTCGCTTAATCGTTGGAAACAGCACAGGAGATGACGCCGCTGTTTTGGATTTGTTGAATGGATCATGTCTGCTGTCCACTACGGATTTTTTTACACCCATTGTTGATTCGCCCTACGATTTTGGTCGGATCGCAGCAGCCAATTCAATCAGCGATGTGTATTCGATGGGCGGCCGTCCAGTGATGGCACTTAGTATCTTAGGCTGGCCAACGGAAAAGTTGGGAACGGAAATCGCATCAGAAGTTATTCGGGGTGCGGTAGAAATCTGCAAGCAAGCGGGAATAGCCATCGGCGGGGGACATTCCATCGAAACTCAAGAACCGATCTTTGGTTTGTCGGTCAATGGTGTGCTGAATTATCATCAATTGAAACGAAACAATACTGCAAAAGCCGGAGATATAATTTTCCTTACAAAACCAATAGGGACAGGGATTCTATCCTCTGCGATGAAACGAAACATCTTGAGTGAGGAGCATCTAAAAACGTGTGTTGACTCCATGGCGACCTTAAATTTTATGGGTGAATTTTTAGGTGATGTGGAAGGTGTTCATGCGATGACCGATGTGACGGGCTTTGGACTTATTGGACATTTAACAGAAATGACGGATCACTGCCGCTTGACGGCAGAACTTCACTATGCCTCCATTCCTTTATTGGAGGGTACAAAAGAGCATGCTGGCAACATGATTTATCCCGACAATACCATGCGCAACTGGAAGGCCTACGGCGAGAAGGTGAATGGCATTACTGGGGAATCACTGCTTATACTTTGTGATCCACAAACCAATGGTGGACTCTTATTTGCCCTAGACCCATTGGACATTGATGAGGTAAAATCCTTGTTTCAACGCGAAAATGTGAGCCTCTTTGAAATAGGTTCATTCAGAGAAAACGCAGGGTTTTGCGTAGATGTGAAGTAATCAAACGCACAGAATTCCTAAGAAAAATCAGACTTCCTTAAAACGGATATTTATTTGCAGCAATCAAGGTTTCAGCAATGATTTGACGTGCTTCCTTTGGATTGAAAGGCTCTGTTTTTGTAAATCGCTTTAAACCCATCAACATCATACGTGCTTCATCGCCTTCAGCAAATGAATTGATGGCATCCTTGGCGGCTTTTTCTATGCGGTCTGCAGCATCGTACACATAGGTTTTTGCGATGGCAATGTGAACACTTGCTGCCGCTTCGCCTTGTGCTTGAATGATTTTCTCCACACGAAGAAGCACGGATTCTGCTTGGTAGGTCCAAATGGCAATATCGGCGATATTCATCAATACTTCCTGCTCTTTCGCCAAGGTCATCATCAGCTTTTGAACGGCACTTCCTGCGACCATCAAGATGGTTTTCTTAAATCCTTCAAGGGATTTATATTCATTGCCAAAAACACCTTCTGTTAAGTCTGACACGGCCGGAATGCTCATCAGTTCGCTTGCAATTTTCATGGCTGGACCCATCAAATCTAGTTCACCTTTCATCGCACGGCGTAAGATCATGTCCACGGTCAACATGCGGTTGATTTCATTCGTTCCCTCGAAAATGCGGTTGATGCGTGAATCGCGGTAGGCGCGTTCAACTGGTGATTCGGCCGAATAACCCATTCCGCCATAGATTTGAACGGCTTCATCGACCACATAGTCCAAGCATTCAGATCCAGCCACTTTCAATGCTGCACATTCGGCGGCAAATTGCTCAATTCCTTTTAATGTGGCTTGTCCCTTGTCCATCCCCGAAGCAATCAATGCGTCGATGGCATCGTCAATGTTTTGTGCGGCACGATATGTAGCAGACTCTAAAACAAATGTTCTTATGGCTTGCTCTGCCAATTTGTACCGAATCGCGCCGTATTTAGAGATAGAACGCCCAAATTGTTCTCGCTGGGTGGCGTATTGGATACTTTCGTTGATGGTTTCTTTGGCACCACCGAGCACGCCACCGGCCAATTTAATGCGGCCAATGTTTAATATGTTCAGTGCGATTTTAAATCCATTTCCACGTTCGGAAAGCAGATTCTCAACCGGGACTTTTACATTGTTGTAGAATACTTGACGCGTAGAAGACCCTTTGATTCCCATTTTCTTTTCTTCGGGATTCAAGGTGATTCCATCACTGTCTGCTTCAACCAAAAATGCGGATAGATTTTCATCTTCGTCAATTTTCGCGAAGACCGTCATGAAATTCGCAAATCCACCATTGGTGATCCACATTTTCTGTCCATTCAAGATGTAATGGCTTCCATCGGGGGATAGTATTGCTTTTGTTTTTCCTGAATTGGCGTCCGAACCAGAGCCAGGTTCCGTAAGGCAATAGGAAGCTTTCCATTCTCCTGATGCCAACTTTGGTATGTACTTCTTTTTTTGGGCATCATTGCCATAATAGAGTAGTGGTAGAGTGCCGATTCCCGTGTGGGCACCATAGGCGACTGAAAATGAATATCCTTTTCCAAGTCGTTCGGCGGCAAGAAGGGATGTTTTAAAGTCGAGCCCCATTCCCCCAAGTTCTTCAGGAACAGACAAGCCAAGTAATCCAAGTTCCCCCGCTTTCTCTAATAGTTTTTCCATTAGACCGGGTTCCATGGCATCAATACGCTCAATGTTCGGTGTGACTTCTTGTTGAATGAAATCATCACACATTTGTGCAATCATCCCTTGTTCTTCAGACCATTCTTCTGGCGTAAAGATTTCATTTGGTGTGGTGTTACGGATAATAAACTCGCCGCCTTTGATTGGATTTTTCTCTGCGTTTTCCATGATGTTCTGCACCTTAAAAAATGTGACAAACGAATGTACAAAATTCACCAATATGTTATGCGTGCATATTGAAGTTTATTTCGTGAGGCATTTACTTCGCTATGGCAATGCGCAATTTCTGTCCTTTGACTTTTTGATCGCGCACGGTCTCTAAAAGTGCTTTGGCTTTCTTTCTTGGTACGGCCACAAAAGAAGAACGATCTTGAACGATGATGAGTCCAATTTCATGTTTCTGCAATTGCCCTTTTTGACCAAGAAAACCGACCAAGTCAATTTTGTTGATTTTATCTTTTTTTCCAGCGCTAAAATAAAGCGTTACCCAAGGGCTGCGGAGAGGTGTGTTCTTTCCAGAAGGTGGCGTGTAGGCTGTGCTTGGAACGTCCAAATATTCAGGAGTATCTTCGCTTTTGTTGATCATCAGATAAGCAGTCCCGTTGGCTTTCATGCGTGCGGTCCGTCCGTTTCGGTGTGTGTATGCTTCGGCGTTTTGGGGATATTGAAAATGCACCACATGCTGGATCTCAGGAATGTCTAGTCCACGAGAACCGAGGTCTGTGCAAACGAGTGTATGGAAACTGCCATTTCTGAATTTGATCAATGCGCGCTCGCGGTCTTCTTGTTCCATGCCACCGTGGTAGGCCACGGCTTCGTAGTTCATCGAATTTAAATAGTCCACAATGGTTTCTGTCGCTTCACGGAAGTTACAGAAAACGATGGTTAATTCACCATTGAACGAACAGAGCAAATCAAACAAGCGTTCAAATTTTACATCAGAAGTAAACGCAACGTTGTAGTAGGTGATGTCGGGTTCTTGAAAATTGTCCAGGTGGTTTACAATGCCAGGATCGGTGAAGGATAAATAACTTGGGAATTCCTTGAGTTCTGTCGCTGAAACCAAACAGGTATTTTTCACTCCAGTGAGTTCAGTTTGCATGAATTTCATCTGGTCCTCAAAACCAAATTCAAGACATTTATCGTACTCGTCAATCACCAATTGTTTCACTTGACTGAGGTCTAACTGTCCACGTGTGATGTGATCACATATTCGTCCTGGTGTTCCAATGAGCACAGCTGGCGCTTCAGTCAAACTATTGATTTCTGTGCGCATCGAATGTCCACCGTAACACGTAAGGACTTTGAAATTGGACTTTAATGACTTGAATACTGTTTCAATTTGAATGGCCAATTCCCGAGAAGGTGCTAGGATTAGGGCTTGAATATCCGATGAATCTTGTTTCAGATTACACAATAAAGGCAATAGAAAAGCAAGTGTCTTCCCTGAACCAGTTTGAGAAAGAATGAGCAATTGGTCATGCTTGGTATGTGCATCAATCGTTTCTCGCTGCAACTCATTCAATGATTCAAACCCGGCACTTTTCAAAGCAAGGTCAATGGTGTGTTGTGGTTTATTCATGTGGTAAAGGTAGTCCTATTTGGAGATTAAGAGATTTAGATTTTAAGACGTCAAGATTTTAAGATGTCAAGACTTGGGCTGAGGTTCCGCAGGAAGTCTCGAAGCCACAAGGGACTCGGCGATAATAGACAAAGGATCTTGGTGGCTGAGGTGCGCAGCAGTCTCGAAGCCACAAGGGACACTTCTTCGCTCTTTGAGCTTCGAAGGACCGCTTCGCTGATGGAACATGGAACAAGGACTTGATCGTACTTCGAAATTGCCTCTGGCACCAAATTCCTTTAGGATCAAATTCCAAATTTGCGCAGCAATCAAATTTCAAATTGCCGTAGGCATCAAATTCCTTTAGGATCAAATCCCAAATTTTCGCAGCAATCAAATTGCCGTAGGCATCAAATCCTCACAACATCTCAATCACCCCAGCAGCGCCTTGTCCAGTTCCAACACACATGGTAACAACTCCATATTTTTGTTGACGTTTTTTAAGTTCGTTCATGATCTGAACACTCAACTTTGCTCCTGTGCAGCCGAGTGGATGACCAAGTGCAATAGCGCCACCGTTCACGTTCACTAAAGATGAATCTAAACCTGCTTCTCTTATTACTGCAATGGACTGTGACGCAAAGGCCTCATTCAATTCGAAGAGGTTGATGTCATTTAGTGTAAGTCCGGCTGCGGCGATTGCTTTTGGAATGGCGTCGACTGGACCGATCCCCATGATGCGTGGTTCAACCCCAACAACAGCATAGGATGCCAATCGAGCAAGGGGTTCTAGGTGGAGTTCTTTCACCATGCGCTCTGACATAACTAAAACAAAGGCTGCTCCATCCGATGTCTGTGACGAGTTTCCTGCTGTGACAGATCCACCCATAGCAAAGACAGGTTTTAGTTTGGCCAATGCATCAATACTACTTGCACGCGGACCTTCATCGGTGTCCACTGTGTAGTGCTGAACTTGTCGCTTTTCGTTTTCGTCAAGGAAAATGCGTTCCACATTAACCGGGACTATGTCATCTCGAAAGCGTCCTGATTGAATCGCTGCCAATGCTTTTTCGTGTGAATGTAAGGCAAATACATCTTGCTCCTCGCGACTAACGCTGTATTGATTCGCAACGGCCTCTGCGGTAAGTCCCATTCCCCAGTACCACGTTGGATTTTCTTTTCCCACTTTTGGATTTGGAACAATGCGCCATCCTCCCATCGCCATGACCGACATCGATTCCACCCCACCAGCGATAATGCATTCCGCCATGCCCGCTTCAATCTTTGCCGTAGCAATAGCAATGGTTTCCAATCCAGATGAACAGTAGCGATTGACAGTCATACCTGGCACTTTGTCGGTGTTCAATCCCATCAGCGAGATCATTCTTCCGACATTCAACCCTTGTTCAGCTTCTGGTGTCGCGTTCCCAACAATCACGTCATCCACACGCATTTTATCCAATTGTGGAACAGACTCCATTAAATGTTTGATGACGTCCGCTGCCAAATCGTCGGGTCTGTAAAACCGAAATCCTCCCTTTCCTGCTTTTCCCACTGCAGATCGAAATCCTGTGACTATGTATGCTTGTTGTTTCATTACATTAGATTTTAAGACGAAAGACTTAAGGACATTAGACAATAGACAAATGACCTTTAATTACTTCATCAGTTTTTGCTTAATGTGTTTTTAAAATTGAAAATCATCTTTTGTAGATCATGACAATTGTGAATGATCTCTCCACATTCGATGAAGAAAATATCTTGTATAAGAATCAATTGTGTTTCTAGTTCGTAGCTTGATCCAAGTGAAATGCTGAGAAAATGACAGAAATCTTTATTCGTTGACCTTCCTGACCCCTCTGCAATGTTTGATGGAATTGAGATGGAACACCTCGAAATTTGAGATTTTAAACCAAATTTTTCATCATTCGGAATTTCTGAAAGAATAGAGTAAACGGACTTCGTTAATTCCATAGAGTTAATCCAAATATCTAACCTTCTAAAATTATGTGTCGCCATTGTTTTTTACTATTCAAATTACAAAATAAAAGTCAACTTTCAAAGTCTATTGTCCCTTGTCCCTTGTCTTTTGTCAATTGTCCAAAATCAGTTTCTAAGTATTTTCCCCTTGCTCACCAAACTCTCCAACCTCTCCAAGGTTTTTCGCTCAGCGCACAATTCCACAAACGCTTTACGTTCTAAATCAAGTAGATACTGCTCGGAAACAACCGTGTTTTCACTTAAGTCACCTCCACATAGCACGAATCCTAGTTTTTCGGAAATAAGTCGATCGTGGTCGGACATATAATTCCCAGAAAGCATCGTATTGGCACCAACATAAACGATTCCGAGTCCCTCTTGCCCCATCACGGTGATGTTCTTTTCGCGTTTTGGCGCCACATATCCTTTGTTTGCTAGTTCCAATGCTGCCGCTTTGGCGCGGGTCAATTGGTGGTCACGACTCACAACAACTTCATCGGTTCCCTCACGCAAATAACCCAAGTCGAATGCCTCATAAGCGGAGGTGGATACTTTAGCTTGTCCGATGGTCAGAAAGCGTTCACGCATGCGGTTGATTTTGATGTCGCCGTCTTTCAATTCATCCGAAAGTCGTTTCGTAAATTCTTTTGAACCACCTCCGCCAGGGATAACGCCGACACCGAATTCAACAAGACCCATATACATCTCAGCATGAGCGACTACTTTATCAGAATGCATCGATAGTTCGCACCCTCCACCCAAGGTGAGGTTGTGAGGGGCTACAATCACTGGCACATCGCAATACCTTACCCGCATCATGGTATCTTGAAAGGCCTTAACGGCAAAGTTCAATTCATCGTATTCTTGTTCGACCGCCATCATGAAGATCATCCCGACATTGGCGCCAGCAGAGAAATTCTGTCCAGTGTTGGAGATGACAAGTCCTTTGTATTCTTTCTCAGCGAGGTCAATGGCTTTGTTGATTCCTTCAATCACCCCTCCGCCAATGGTGTTCATTTTTGTGTGGAATTCGAGGTTCAGAATGCCATCGCCAAGGTGAACGAGTGTGGTATCCGCATTTCCCCAAATCTTATTTTCACTGCGCAATGCCTCCAAAATCACCAATTCCTCTGTTCCAGGGATCGTTTTGTACGTTTTACTTGCGACATCGTAGTATTGTTTGCTTCCTTTTTCGAGTTTGTAAAACGAATTTTCTCCCGACGATAACATGTCAAAGATCCAATCCGCTGGTTTGCGATTCGCAGCTCTAATCATTTTCAATCCTTCTTTAAACCCGATGAGGTCCCAGGTTTCGAATGGACCAAGTTCCCAACCAAATCCAGCCTTGAGGGCATCATCAATTTTGTATAGGTCATCCGTAATTTCAGGAAGTCGATTTGTTACATAGGCCATCAAGCCACCAAATAACTTTCGGTAAAATTCTCCGGCCTTGTCCATGCCCAGAAAGAGCATTTTTGTACGCTGCCTCAAATCTTCGATGGGTTTTGTCATCTCCAATGTTGGAAATTTCACCTTTTCTGATGGTCTGTATTCGAGGGTGTTGAGGTCTAAAACGAGGATTTCACTCGACCCATCTGCGTGTTTTACTTTCTTGTAGAATCCCTGACCAGTCTTTGATCCAAGCCAGTTGTTTTCGGCCATTTTCGTGATGTAATCCGGCAACTCAAAAAGGCCGTGTTCTTCGTCACCTTGACAATTCGCTTTTAATCCGTTTGCCACGTGAACGAGCGTATCCAATCCCACAACATCGCAGGTTCTGAAGGTCGCTGATTTTGGTCGTCCCATCACAGGACCAGTCAATTTATCGACTTCCTCGACAGTTAAGTTCATTTCCCGAACCGCATGAAAAAGTGCCATGATGGCATAAACTCCAACTCTGTTGGCAATAAAAGCGGGTGTGTCTTTGCAAAGAACCGTTTTCTTCCCAAGGATTTTCGCACCGTACCCCATAAGGAAATGAATCACCTCCTGTTTTGTTTCAGGCGTTGGGATGATTTCCAGCAATTGAAGATATCTCGGTGGATTGAAGAAATGACTTCCACAGAAATGTATTTTAAAATCTTCACTGCGCCCTTCGAGCATCAAATGAATCGGAATTCCTGATGTATTGGAGGTAATTATCGAACCTGGCTTCCGAAATTTTTCAACCTGATCAAAGACCTGTTTTTTAATGTCCAAGCGCTCCACAACAACCTCAATGATCCAATCACAGGCAGCAATCGCCGACATGTCATCGTCAAAATTTCCTGTTTTGATGCGATTCGCAAAGGACTTTTTGTAAATGGGGGATGGATTGGAGACCAATGCGGCGTTTAGAGAATCATTGACAATACGATTCCGGACCGACTTATCTGCCAATGTACATCCCTTTTTTTCTTCTGCGCTAGATAATTCTCTCGGGACAATATCGAGCAGCAGGACTTCGCAACCGACATTGGCAAAATGACAGGCAATGCGCGAACCCATTACGCCTGATCCGAGGACTGCAACTTTTTGAATGTGTCTATTCATGGTTAATCTTTCTTTAATTCACTCTCTATGATTTCGTCAATGGCGCCAAATACTTCGAAAAATACAGCCAATTTCTTCTCGCTTACGCGCTGTGTCAATTGTTCGTTGAATCCGACCACGAAGTTGCGCACCTCACGCCGCTTTTCCACACCTTCAGGGGAGAGGAAAATCAGCACTTTTCGCTTGTCATCTTCACTTTCCTTTCGGATGATAAACCCACGTTCTTCCATGGTTTTCAAGGTGCGTGATAAGGAGGTGGGTTCCATGCCCATGCGCGGACCCAAGGCGGTGCTTGGCGTACCCTCTTTGTCGATGCTCATTAAGATGAATCCAATCGACATGGTGATTTCATGCTCCGCTGCTTTTTGATTGTACATGCGCGACAGTCGATGCCAGACATGACGCACAACGAAATCAACCAATTGTTTGGGGTGTTTGGACATTTGAGGACTCTTTTAGAGCCATAAATGTAGGAAAATATTCTATGTACGCATAGAATATATGAGGTCAAATAAAGAAATTTCAGTCTTTACCAAACATCTTTGGAAATGTGCACCGTTCCTTTAAAAAGAGCGATGTTTTTTCCATCTTGATTGGTCACATTAACTTCGTAGATGCCTACCGTTTTTCCTCGATGACGTTCAATGGCGGTGGCAATGAGCGTGTCTCCAACAACGGCTGGACGAAGGTGGGAAATTGAGGTGTCAATGCTTACACATTTAAATCCGTAGGAGTTTGATGCAAAGGCAAGGGCCGAATCGGCCAGTGAATAGCTGATACCCCCATGTAAAATATTGAATCCATTCAACATTTGTCCATGAATCGTTGCGTGTAGTGTGCATGAACCAAGACCAATGGACATAACATTTACATCCAGCCATTGGCTAAATGCATCGTTTTCCAACATGGTTGAAACAATTTCTTCGGGTGTTTTCATTGTGCTCATTGTAAAGAGTAGATTACTTAAAATGGCACTGTGTTCAGGCAGGAAATGGTGTCTTATGCAGCAATAATTGCACGGTTCATCAATGTAATCATCGCCAAGATCACAATGAACAACTGCGTCGCTGTTTCATCATTCAATGCCGTTCCGTCCTCATCTTCAGTAGAAATTTCCATCGCCATGAATTGAGCTAGCTCAGGCTGATCACAAAACGTTTCAAGCACTTCTTCGTCATCATTCTCGAAGTAGCTGTCCAACATCTCGAAATAGGGCTCTTCAAAGGCGTCGATATCGTCCTCGGTAATGGTATTCAATTTCAAGCCTTGAAGTTCGTAGCACTCAGAAATTAAGCAGTAATAATAAACGAGTAATCCTTCAAGGTCCTCATTTTCATATTCCTCAGGAGCACTCATCACATACCCAAGCAAAGTCGGTTGGGCAAGCGCGTACTTCTCTGAAAGTTGTTCTAGGCCATCGTCATCAAGATTGTCAACTGTCTTGATTGCATTTTCAATACTGGCAAAGGTTACATGACTCATAAGGGTGAATTTTTGCGGTAAAGGTAGTGTTTATATTGAAATTAAGGTGTTTGAATTGACCTTAAGCTTACTCGAAATGAGCTTATTTAGTAAGAAAATCTCTTAACTTTGAACCAAAGACAAACAATGGCCTTTTTTACCGCTGATTTTTTAGAGTTCTTCATCGAACTTGCGCCAAATAACAACAAAGATTGGTTCGATCTGAATCGTAAACGCTACGAATCAAGTGTTCGTGAGCCATTTCGTCATTTTGTACAGCATCTTATTGATCAATTGGCCTTGGTACAACCCCAATTTAAGGGACTTGAGGCCAAAGATTGTGTGTTTCGCATCAACCGCGACATTCGTTTTTCAAAAGACAAAACGCCTTATAAAATGAATGTGTCCGCAATCATTTCACCGAATGGAAAGAAAAGCAAGGCGGTGAATGGGGTGTATTTTGAACTTGGTCCCGAGCATGTGCGTGTTTATGGCGGCGTCTACGAAATAGATAAAGACGATTTGCTTACGGTGCGTGAAGGAATTGCGGCCAATCTCGACGGATTTAAAGCGGCCTATTCTGACAAACAATTTGTACACGTTTTCAAGAATATCCTCGGTGAAAAGAATAAAATTATTCCAAAAGAACTGCGCGATGCAGCCGAAGTAGAGCCGCTTATTTTCAATAAACAATGGTATTTTTATGCGCAATTTGACCCTGAGGATGTCTTACGAGATGACCTAGACCAAGTCATTTTGAACTGCTATGAAGCGGGAAAACCGGTAGAGTCCTTCTTTAGTAAACTGATACAACGATCTTAATTCAACATTCATCCCATGAAATTTTTTAATCTACTTTCTCTGAGTGCCATTCTTCTTTTCCAGCAGTCTGTGGCATTTTCTCAAAACGATCCACCGGTTCAAAAGGAATTGACACTCAAAGATGCTGTCCTTGGACAAATGCGAATTTATGGACCTGATCGTGCTTTCGGGGTTCAATGGTTGCCTGGATCGGATATGTATACCTGTTTCAACAAGACCTACCAATCGATGGTGATGGGCAATGCTGCCGAACAGAAGCAAAAATTGGGGGAAATATTAACTGTCGAGAAAATGAATAAAATGCTTGGCAGTGAATTGACGAGCTTCTTTGGCTTGGAATGGGTGAATCAAAAGGAATTTATCATCAACGACGGCGTTCACTTTTACTTGGGTGATGTCTTGATCGACCAAGGTAAACTGCTCAATACGCTCGATGAAACAGCAGAAAATGGGCTGATGCACAAGAAAAGCTTTCACATTGCTTATACGATTGGAAATGACGTTTATGTGAAGTCCAAGGAAGGTGAAAAGAGAACGGTAACGAACAACTCCGACAAGAACATCGTTTCTGGTCAAGCCATTGCGCGCAGTGAGTTCGGCATCAGTGGCGGCTTGTTTTGGTCGAATGCTGGGAAACATTTGGCCTTTTATCAGAAAGATGAAACAGAGGTGCATGATTATCCTTTGTTGGACATTAACCAAACGCCTGGTGAGTTGTTGTCGATCAAGTACCCAATGGCGGGACAAAAATCTGAAAAGCCGCGTGTGGGAATTTATGATTTGGCCTCAAAGCAAACGGTTTACATCTCACCGAAAGGAGCTGCCGATGATTACTTGACGAATTTGGCCTTTACGCCTGATGATCAGTTTGTCATCATTGCGGAGGTGAACCGCGATCAAAACCACATGATGGTGAATCTCTACGAAGTGAAAACGGGAAAATTCGTGCGCACCTTGTTTGAAGAGTCGAATGAGAAGTGGGTAGAGCCAGAACATGCGGCATTTTTCCCTTCATCAAAAGCCAATAATTTCATTTGGATTTCCGAGCGCGATGGGTTCAGTAATTTGTACTACTACGACATCAACGGGAAACTCATTACTCAATTGACGAAGCATTCCTTCGTGGTGAAAGACATCATAGGGGCAACGCCAGATGGAACAACCGTGTACTATTCTGCAACGGGTGAAAATCCAATGAATACCTTGGTCTATTCGGTTTCTGTTACACCAAAACACACTCCATCCAAGAGAATCACGTTAATAGATGGTACCCATGACGTACAACTATCTTCTTCTGGGAAATATATTTTTGACGCCTACTCCAATCACGACACCGATTACCATGCGTGTATTTTAAATCCTGATGGTAAAATCATCAAGCAAATCATGGTCACTAAAGACAAACTGTCGGATGTGAAAATCGGAACTGCTGAAATCAATACGCTTACAGCTGCGGATGGAACGAAATTGTATACACGCCTGATCAAGCCAAGCAACTTTGATCCGTCAAAGAAATACCCAGTGATGGTCTATGTCTATGGCGGTCCTCATGCGCAAATGATCACAAACTCATGGCTCGATGGGGCAAATCTTTGGATGTACTGGATGGCTGAACAAGGTTATTTGGTGTACACCTTGGATGGTCGTGGCTCAGCTTATCGAGGTTTTGCCGACGAATCGCAAATTCATCGTCAGTTAGGAACGGTGGAGATGAATGATCAACTGGAAGGCGTGAACTACTTGAAGAGCTTGAGTTATGTGGATTCAAATCGCTTGGCGATCCATGGTTGGTCCTTTGGTGGATTTATGACCACCTCATTTATGTTGCGGTACCCAGATGTGTTCAAAGTAGGTGTTGCCGGTGGACCTGTAACCGATTGGAAATACTATGAAATCATGTATGGCGAACGCTATATGGACCGTCCAGAACAAAATGTTGCTGGGTATGAAAAAGCAAGTTTGTTGACGTATGCAAAAAACCTTAAGGGTGATTTATTACTCATTCACGGAACAGTGGATGACGTCGTGGTGATGCAACACAACTATGCACTGGTGAAGAAGTTTGTTGAACTTGGAATCCAAATGGACTTTTTCCCGTACCCCATGCACAAGCACAATGTCACAGGAAAAGATCGGGTGCATTTGATGGAAAAGGTGTTGACCTACATTATCGATAACAATCAATAAATCTTGAATCTTGAGATTTTCATAATTTTGCCCACACTTTTTAATGAACCATGGGAGATTTAAATTCCAACAGCCAAATCCTGACAAAAGCAAGAATGCTTGAAGCATTTCGTCTGATGTGCACTGCAAAAACACTTGCTGAAAAATACGAGGCCAACAAGGAAGTTACGGCGAAGTACGTGCATGCAACATCGCGCGGACATGAGGCCATTCAGTTGGCTGTTGGATTGCAACTTTTGCCACAAGATTGGGTGGCGCCTTATTACCGCGATGACAGCATCCTTCTCGGGATTGGAATGACTCCTTATGAGTTGATGCTTCAGGTGTTTGCGAAGAAAGACGATCCCTTTTCTGGAGGACGCACCTATTATTCGCACCCCTCATTGAAACGTGATGACATGCCTAAAATCCCCCATCAATCGTCTGCAACAGGTATGCAAGCCATACCGACAACGGGTGTAGCGATGGGAATTCAATACAAAGAAAAACAAGGGCTTTCTGAAGATTTTAAGGGACTGAACCCTGTTGTTGTATGTTCCTTAGGGGATGCCTCTTGCACAGAAGGGGAGGTGTCTGAAGCGCTACAAATGGCTGCGTTAAAGCAATACCCAATCGTTTACCTCGTGCAAGACAATGGCTGGGATATCTCTGCGAATGCTGCTGAAACGCGGGCGCAAGACATGACACAGTATGCGAAAGGATTCAATGGAATCGAGGTGCGTACCATTGACGGCAGTGATTTTAAGTTGTCCTTTGATACGGTAGCAGAAGTGTTTGATACCGTTCGAAAAGAACGTCGTCCATTTATCATTCATGCAAAAGTTCCACTTCTTGGACACCATACTTCAGGTGTAAGAAAAGAATGGTACCGCGACGATTTGGAAGAAGCCGCAACGCGCGACCCTTATCCAAAATTGAAGGACTTGATGCGTTCAAATGGATTTGGTGAAGCGGATTTCATCAACATTGAAGCAGACGTGCGAAAATTGGTAGATGCTCAATATGAGCAGGCTTTGAACGCCGAAGATCCATCGCCGGATTCGGTGACAGATTTCATCTTTGCACCCACACCAGTAACTGAAGAAAAAGGAGAACGCGAACCGAAAGGAAAGAAGAAAACGGTCATGGTGGATTCGGCGCTTTTTGCGGTGCGGGAACTGATGGAAAAACATCCAGAAGCACTGCTTTATGGTCAAGATGTTGGTGGTCGCTTGGGTGGAGTTTTCCGCGAAGCAGCAACCTTGGCGCAACAGTTTGGAGATAACCGCGTGTTCAATACGCCGATTCAAGAAGCATTTATCATCGGATCAACGGTGGGAATGTCTGCTGTTGGATTGAAACCTTTTGTAGAAGTTCAATTTGCCGATTACATTTGGCCGGGATTAAACCAGTTGTTTACTGAAGTTTCGCGTTCGTATTATTTATCGAATGGAAAATGGCCTGTAAGCTGTGTCATTCGTGTGCCCATTGGCGCTTATGGTTCGGGTGGACCTTACCATTCATCCAGTGTTGAATCAGTCTTAACCAATATTCGTGGGATTAAAGTCGCTTACCCATCAACAGGGGCCGATCTTAAAGGATTGCTGAAATCAGCGTTTTATGATCCGAATCCAGTCGTAATTCTTGAACACAAAGGGCTGTATTGGTCGAAAATACCGGGAACAGAAGGGGCGATGTCGATTGAACCAGATGAAGAGTATATCATTCCTTTCGGAAAGGCACGTGTTGTTCAGGAGGCGGATGCTGATCTGATCAAATCTGGTCAATCTTGTGTCATTATTACTTACGGACGCGGGGTGTACTGGTCTCTCGAAGCCACAAAGGAATTCGCAGGAAAGGTAGAAATCATCGACCTTCGTACCTTGAATCCATTGGATCACGATGTCATGAATGCAGCTGTTCAACGTCATGGAAAAGCGATGTTGGTAACGGAAGAATCTACGGAGGCCTCATTCACGCTTGGTTTGGCTGGAAGAATTCAACGCGATAATTTCAAAGCATTGGATGCACCAATTTCGATTGTTGGATCGGTTGATACACCTGCCATTCCTTTGAATTCAACCTTGGAGGCTGCACTATTGACGAATTCAAGTCAAGTAAAAGAAGCACTTGCAAACTTATTGAACTACTGATTAATCCACTGTCCAGTGAAATTGTCTTTGTAGGGCGGGAAGATTTCTCCAAGGAATAGCCCTGGTAGAAATTATCGTTGTACCATTGGTGTTTTGAAGTTCCAGTACTTTTGTCTTTCGATTGTAGCTATACCGAAGTATTTGTTGCACTTCCGAATAATCGGTGAGTGTCATTGTCTGCTTTATTTGATCAATTTCTAGCGCAAAATCGGCCATGTCTTCGTTTTCGAATTGAAAAATCATGTAGCCATCTCGGTGGATGAAAACACGTTTTATGTTAAGCTCAAAAAGTGAATTTCCTTCGGTGAAACCTTGATGAGTGACTTCATAAGCACCATGCATTATTGGCCTCGATGCAGAATCATCATTGAAATTCCCATGCAACATGTATGGACCTATAGATTCTATCAAAATCAATCCAAGCAGAACGGCTTTGATCCATTTGGGTTTGGTGGAAAAATAGCTTGCTTCAGCATCGTTTTCTTTTGTGCTGAATAGGTAAGGATACACGAGGTAAATACTCATCATCAGCAAGATGAAAGAAAGCAATTTCACTGATATGTCGAAGGAGATGTTGATGGCAAAAACATTCAGAAACACCCCTGTCGCGATGATCAATCCCAGTTTTCGGGTGCGCGTAAATAAGATCATCAGTCCTGGGATTATTTCCATTATTCCCATGAACAGATTGTATTCATAAGAAGTGCCCATCGTCGACCAGAACAAAATGTCTTTATCCAATTTTCCCATTGGCGTATACAAGAGATTTGGTTCCGGAAGATAAAACTGTGCTTTGAACATTTTATCTGCGCCGTATTTTAGTAACAACGTTGACAGAAAAAACACAGATGCCGTGCGTAAAATGGACATGGTCCGAGTGAACTTTTCAGCGTTCATACGAAGAAAGAAACCGTGAACTATGAGCGAAATTCCCAAAAGTATTCCTACCAACACGTAAAGCCCTTTTGCATCTGAAGTGAAATCTGTTTGAGGAAAAAATAGCCGCACAAGGGGCAAGAAAATAAAATCAGTCAGTGTGTTTTGGAACGCCACAATGTTCCACGACATCGGAAAAAATAAAAGAATGAATCCGAAGAATGTGAGTGGAAAAAGGGAAAATCGACGTACCATCTTTCAGGATTAATATGGAAGCCGTAAAATGGAAGACAGCAAAGCCATGATGATCATATAGAAAAGCGAAGGTCCCTTTTGTGCAGGAAGCTGTGGCTCTTCAGATTTTGATTTTTTCTTTCTGACTTTTAGTGGGGATTGGTCCAGTTTCGGTGTTTCAACCACATCTGCTTTTGGTTCGTCAAATCCAATCAGCACAACTGAAGAAGGCGTATTCGTGAAGTAGTATTCATCTTGAAGTGTTTTGCGAATTTCCATCGGTGTGTGCTCGGCATTAAAGAGCGGATGACCGTTCAAGGTATCTTTTCCAGCACTCCACAATTCAGGATTGGATTCAGGTCGTCCACCATAATCTTCCCAGTAACAACTTTCACTTGTAATCATAATCACGCGCGCATCGGGCAGCAAGCGCACTGTATCGAGACGTGAATTGCGAACCATGCGCTGTGGAGCTTGGCCAAAGTTTGATTCTCCCTTGTTAAAGGTTTTTGAATGAAGGCTGTATGTGAATGATTTTGCACTTCCACTGTGGCTCTTGTGAGCAATCAATTTTGTTTGTGACCATGCATTCGCTCCCAAAAACAGGAGCATTGAAAAGATAAATAGTTGTTTCATTTCGTGTAGTTTGCCCATTAATACAGGCCTACATCAAATCGGTTCACGCCAAGAACAAAAAATTAAAAAGTATCGGGCTCAATGTGAATCAGCACATCAGTAATGTCTGGAAGTTCAGCCATGATGCGGTCTTTGACTTCATGCGCAATGAAATGTCCTTCCGCTACAGATAATTTGCCATTGACCACGAGATGTAAGTCAACAAAATACTGCATGCCTGTCTTCCGTACGTAGCATTTTTCTGTTTCAAGTACACCGCTTACACTGTGGGCAACTTTTCGGATGTCATCGATGAGGTCGTGGTGAAAATGTTCGTCCATAATCTCACCAAGTGCAGGACGAAAAATTTGAAAAGCATTGTAAACGATAAACAGTGACGCAGCCATAGCAGCCCAGTCATCTGCGGTTTCAAAGCCTTTACCGAAAATCAATGCGATGGATATCCCAATAAAAGCCATCAAAGAGGTGATGGCATCACTGCGATGGTGCCAGGCATCCGCTTGAAGGGATGTACTGTTTGTCTCTTTTCCTTTTCGATGAACAAAACGGAATGAAATTTCTTTGAAAAGGATAATTCCCAGAAGGAGAAAAAGGGTGTATGGATGAGGTGTAGTGTGCGGAGTTTGGATGTTGTGAATGCTTTCAGTGAAAATAATCGTTGCGGAAATGAGCAAGAAACAAACGACAGCGAAGGTAATGAGGGGTTCTGCTTTGCCATGACCATAGGGATGATTTTCATCGGGTGGCCGCGAGGCATACTTCAATCCAAAAAGCACAAGTAGAGAAGAGAAAACATCAGTAGTGGATTCAATCGCATCAGCAATCAAGGCGTATGAGTTTCCGAGAATTCCGCCAACAAACTTTATTGCGGCCAATAACGCATTGCTGATCAGACTGAAAATGGCTGTTCGAATGGCTTTTTGATTCTTGTCTAATTCCAATGGATCAGTGGTATTTGAGGCAATACAAATTGCCGTTACAAACCTATTAAAAAAAAGTGTGTCGTTGCCTTGTTTTTGAATTAACATTGTCGCGATGATAAATCCATGTAAATCGTCCAAATGGAGGGGCCTAAGCCCGTATTTTTGTAAAAAGAATTTGCATGAAACTTTCCACTCCATCCACATTAAAAGAAATAGCCGAACTGCTCGGGGCTCGATACAAGGGAGATTCAAGTCATCAGATTACAGGGATCAATGAAATTCATATGGTGGTTTCGGGTGACTTAGTTTTCGTCGATCATCCAAAATATTACCAAAAGGCCTTGAATAGCGCTGCAACGACAATTCTTATTGATCAGGATGTGGAATGTCCAGAAGGGAAGGGATTGATTATTTCCGAAAATCCTTTTGATGATTTCAATCGATTGACTCGCCATTTTTTACCATTTCAATCCCAGTCTTCTTCACTTGGAAATGGAAGTGAAGCCCATCCATCCGCACTCATTTATCCGAATGTTTTCATCGGTCACGACGTGAAAATTGGCGCCAATTCCATCATTCATGCTGGTGTTGTGTTGATGGACCGCACGGAAATAGGAGAAAATGTCATCATCGGTGCGAATTCGGTTATCGGTCATTCGGCATTTTACTACAAGAAAAAATCGGATGGCTATCACCGCATGCACAGTTGTGGCGGAGTAGTCATCGAACGCGATGTGGAAATTGGCGCGCTTTGTACCATAGATTCTGGTGTTACGGGAATAACACGCATTGGCGAAGGAACCAAAATAGATAACCAAGTGCAGGTTGGTCATGATACAGTCATTGGAAAACACTGCTTGATGGCGGCCAATGTTGGTATCGCTGGCTGTGTTCGGATTCAAGATCGCGTGATTTTATGGGGTCAGGTTGGTTGTGCCAGTGATGTGACCATTGGAGAAGGAGCAACTGTCTTGGCGCAGTCTGGTATTTCGAAAGATTTGGAAGGCGGAAAGACCTATTTCGGAAGTCCCTGTGCTGAAGTGAAGGAAAAATTCAGGGAGATGGCGGCTTTACGACAATTGCCGAAGTTGCTCGAAAAACTGAAATGAAAGAAAAGCTCATACGGAATTTAGAAGATCAGTTGGTCCTGAAGGACTTCAAGCTTCATTCTTTGTTGGAGGTGACCAATGCCATCAATGCCAACGAGGGGGTAGATCGATTGATTCAAATTTTTTCATTCATCTTAAAAGAACAACTTGGGTTCACGAAGTTTGTCTTGTACAACCATCAAACGGAATGGAATTGCCTATTGCGGGTTGGAATTAAAGGCAAAGTGAAAGAAATTGATGTGAATAGAGATTTGTCGCGCTTTGGGGAGACGACAATGATTGAATCTTCACACTCTGCTATTTTAATGGAGTTTGATGTCGTAGTGCCTGTCATTCATAAAGAACGACCTCTTGCATATTTACTCATTGGCGGCTTGAATAAAGAAAATAGACGTGTTGTTGACCATTTAAACAACCTAAGTTTCATTCAAACCTTGACCAATATTATTGTTGTGGCTATTGAAAATAAACGCATGGCCCGTCAAAGTATCATTCAAGAACGCATCAAGAAAGAATTGGAGGTGGCATCAGTGATGCAACGTTTGCTTTTCCCGTCAGATCTGCCGTCCAATCGCCGCATGGATATCTCGGCCAAATACACACCACGACATGAGGTGGGAGGGGATTATTACGATTTTATTCCTTTGGGAGATGAAGAGTATATCATCTGTATTGGAGACGTTTCAGGAAAAGGGATTGGTGCTGCGATGTTGATGGCAAACTTTCAAGCAACGGTGCGCACGGTGTTCAACTATCAGCGCTTTGAAATGGAGTTTTTGATCGAGGAGTTGAATAAAAAAGTGATGAAGAGTGCGAAGGGCGAGAAGTTCATTACCTTCTTTATTGCGCACTACAATGCGACAACGCGCGAAATGAAATACATCAATGCGGGACACAATTATCCCTTCATTACGAATGGCCGCAAAGTAGAAATGCTCGATTCGGGCTGCATCGGCTTGGGCATGTTTGATGAACTGCCTTTTATTCAATCGGGAAGACTAACGCTAGGGCCAAACACGACCATGGTGCTATATACGGATGGTGTTGTGGAGTTGGAAAACAGAGACGATGAATTTTTTGGGATTGAACGTTTGATCAAACTCGTCAACAGCTACTATCCACTGAAAATGGAGGACATGAACTCCTTGATTTTTTCAAAATTGGACGAATGGCGAGGCGATCTTTCACTTGTGGACGATACAGCGATTTTCTGCTGTCGTTTTTTCTAATTACCGCAGAATATACATCTTCCCAAATTCTTTTTTGAAATGGCTGTCGGCACCAGATTCCATGTGTTTGATTTCTTCGCCATTGATCTGCGCCTTCACCGTATATAAGTAAACACCATTGGCCAATGGATCACCAAACTCATCTGTCCCATCCCAAGAATACTCACTGATGTTGCGTCCAATTTGAATCGGTCCGAGTTGATCTTCTGTTATTTCTCTCACCACTTTCCCTGAAACCGTCATGATCTGAATGATCATTTCATCAGGCGCCTCATTTCCAGTAAGGGTGAAGACAAACTTCGTGCTTGTGCTGAATGGATTCGGGTAATTCATCATGTAGGTAATCATCGATTCGTGAATTACCTCAAAGGAAATGCGGTATTCCATATCTCCGGAAGCATTGCCACTTCGGTCTGAACCTTGAACAAAAAGCGTGTATTTTCCATCCTTTTCGAACAAGGCAGGATAGACAATTTTGAAGCGTTTGTTTTGTGTTTCCGCAGGAATCCACTGCATCACCGTATTTCCACTTCCGTCAACGAATGGAATGCGTTTTTGGTTCCCATCAGGATCGGTGAGGTAAATCCCAAACAAGGTGGTATCCGATACATCGTTCATGATTTGGAATGGATTCTCATCTTTTAGTGAAATCAATACTTCACTTTCTGGTGCAATAATATCCCCGTTGAGGATGTGTCTTCCGTTGAAGGTGACATCGAGAATCGGGTGTAAGTTGTCTCCATTGACCATGAAGGGCACTTGGATTAAATTGTTAAAGTGCACCTGTTCGGGCTGATCTGTGATAGAACTTCCGGGAGAAACATAAGGATTTACTTCCATCCAAAGCGTATTCATTCCTGCAAGACCAAGTGTAGAGAACGAAATGGTGTCACGCATCGTTTCACCCACCAAAAGTGAATCTTGTCGTGGATAGAGCAGGGCATGCTTCACTTGGTTGGCATCTTGGATCCAATACGAAACAAGCAAGGAGTCCATCGAAATGTCGAAGATATTTTTTACATCAACGGCAAACTGCACCTGTTGCCCTTCAGCAATTGTATCACTGTTCGGTATCCAAGTAATTCCAGCAGTGCCATCTATAGCGGCCTCGGGAAGTGGTGTAAACAAAACATGCCAACGGTCAATTTGTGCAGGGGTGTAGCCAAGAGAATCTTTGTAAAAGGCTCCCAAGCGGAGATATGGATATTGCAAGGCATCCACCAATCCACCCAAATTAATGATGGAGTCATTGCTGGTAAACTGAAGGGGTATTGTCGTTTGCAAGTTCATGCCGGAGTCATAAGCATTGATGTAAAGCACGGTTGAGTCTGCATTGTTCGTCTCAAGAGAATCCTGTTTCCAAAACAATGATTTCCATTCAGCAGCTGGCCCAATGAAAGGTCCAGTTTCCAATCCAGCAAAGGCTACTCCTTGTAAAATGGCATCCAGATGAACATTTTGTCCAGCAAACGAGGCAAAGCGTTCAACGACACTCGATGTGTCTCCTTTGCGACAGAAAAAGGCGAAAGGTAAATTTGGTCTTCCTGGAACGATGCTGTCTGAACCAAGGTTTTGAAACATGCTGAAAATCGCTGGTTCCCATTGGTCGTATACCGCTGTCATTGGCGAATAGATGAGGATGTAATCTCCATCGGCAACTGAATTTTCAATCATGGCCTTGAACGCGGCTCGTTTGGTCGCATCATTTTGATGGAAGGTAAAATACTTCCAAACTCGACCGAAGTTATCGTTATTGTTCCCGAAAACATGATCGGTATTTTGAGTGCCAAAGCGTGTTCCCCATGGCTTGAGCGAATATTGATCAATAATTGCCACATGCCACTTTGGATTGTAATTCAAGATACCATAGTCCTGCATTTGCTGATCGATGGAATAAAGGTTCCCATAAATTTGAGGTGTAGCAGTTGTCGATAGTACGTCAACGGCAAGATCGCGTGTGTATGGGAAGAAATCCTTTGTGCGCGCAGTTCGGTCGTAACTGACACCACTGAAATCATTGTCTTTGAACTGGAAGAAATGATCCTGTCCCCAACCTTCCTTGTTCTCAATGTATTGGAATGAACTTTCTTTCCAAATCGGTTCACTGTTCTCGACGGATACGCGCCAGAAATAAACCGTGCTGTCCAAGCAGACAAGCGGTGCACTTTGATTGTTGGAACTCAAAATCCAGTTGGCTGGAGGCACTGTTTTTATGCCTCCCAACCCAGTAATAAGGGCAAAGCGATGAAATGGACTGGGTGTTCCCACAAAATCGATGGTGTCCAATTCAAAGCGATAGGTATTCATTGGCGCAATCGGATTGACAGTGGATGCCATTACGGTGACACTGTCATTTGGCACTACAGCAAATGGGTAGGGTAAAACGGGTTGTATGCCCTCAACATTGATAAACAATGTTTTAATAATTTGATTGTTTACGATTTCGTCGTACTGCTCATCGATGAATGTCGGTAAATCGGCCTTGATGGTAAAAGTATTCAGTCCAACGCCAGCCCCTGGCAACAATGGAACCTTGAAATGAATGGTATCTGTATAATCCAATCCACTCAAATAAAATGAATAAAGTGAATCAACGGATGATCCCGGAAGGTCACGAATAATGTCCAATGAAAAGGTGTCAATAACCGATCGCCCTAAGTTCTTCAAAGCGATTGAAATTTCAATGCTATCCACGCTAAGGTCCAATGTTTCAGGGCTAAAAGACACTCCTTGTTCAGTCAACTCGATTTCTGGTTTTCCGTGTGGATTCATGCGCAACATGGGGTCGCCATTTAATGACATTTGTGTTGCAGTGGACTCAGAGAATAAATTTGTCCCAAATGTTTCCATTGTGGCAACAACATTGTGCACCTGCTGTCCGAGGGTTTTGCCGTAGTTGTTGACACTAAATTCTTTGTATAATTCGTTTGAAAACTGGTATAGGGTGGAGGCAAAACCAAGATTTACGGTGCCCAAATAGGCGATTGGGCCGAAGTCTGGGGTTGAAATAAATTGTTCTGACTTTGAAATTGAGCTTTCGAAAATATTCCCGTTGTAACAGGAGTTTGCAATTAAGACAGGATATTTCCCATAATTATCCCAGTTGGAGGGTTCGTCAATGTTGATGTCAAAACCAGATGTTGTTGGCGCAGAATGCCCAAAGAAATTAATCAATGAAACGCCCTCGTGAATGCGTTCAGTGATGGCATTCAATTCACCTGGAGGCAATGGGGTGTCGGTGGTCTTTATCACCGTTTTCACATTCCCGCCATAATTTGCATTCTCAATGGTAGTTTTCAAACTTGACATGTACCCTTGAAAGGTGGTTTGCTGGCCAAGATCTGTTCCCCCAACGAAGTGCAACACTTGTTTTTGCCAGTCCTTGGTTGCTGAACTATACACCGAAGTTGGATCTTGCTGCTGCTCATACAAAATGAGCTTTTCTAAATAATTTACCAATTCATCATTCGTTCGGGCCACAACGCGACCTGTTGGAATTAAAGATGCCCATTTGGTGGTCCCGGGAAGGTTTGAAGTAAGGCAATTGTCGCTAGACGGAAAACCAAATGAAGGAATTAAGTTCAAGGCATAATTTGAACTATTTGAGCGACCGCCAGGACCATTGAATGCTATACCAGAGACATTCGCCTCACGAACTCCTTTTCCCATGAGGAAAAGACCAACTGGTTTATCTGTCGCTTGTGCGTGCATGAAATGAGCAAATCGACGAATTCCATTGATGTGCTTGTGAATGCCACCACCAAATTGTTGGTACAATTCATAAACATCCGCAAGAATAACATTGTAATTTCCGCCTTCAGGTGACATGCGGTAAGCGGCATATTGAGCACTTGCGCTTTGTAAATATGGATTGTAGACCATCAACAAAGCCTTTTCAGAGCTCAACTGAGAAAAATCAGTGAATGTTCCAGGAGATGTTGCAGGATTCACGGCACTCATCGAAGAAACCAATGTAAACGTCGAAGCATCCTGAATCCATATTTTTTGTGCGTTTCCAGATGGACTGTTAGGAATCAAAATCGTTTTTGCACTTCCGTTTGTGGTCAATGTAAGGGAACGATAAATGTCCCCCATTGCCCAAACCATAGGCGAAGCTGAGGTTAAATTAAGGAGGTCAAGGCGAGTTTTTGTTTGAATGAGTTGGTTTTGCACCTTAAACGTGGATTGCAATGCACCCGCAACATTTGGCAGCTTCGGATAAATAAACGAAAAGAAGTTGATCGATTGAAAGTCAGTTAATGCGCCTAGGTCAGCAATGATACTTACCTTCAAGTTTGTTTGCCCACTCGCAGGCAGCGTACTCGCAGGAAAGGATGAATTGATGCGAATGGCGCGATAGCCCGTGAAGAGTGAATCTGCTAAAACGTAATTTGAATTCCCTGCAGTATGACGCGTATGGTGATTCGCAGTTCCGGTCGCCGCTGCGTTTGAAATCCCCACAGTGACGGCGGAATACAAAATGTTTGGTGCATCGGCACCTTGATACAATTGGTCCAAAGTGGTGGATGAATAATCCCATGTATATCCAGAAGCCCCATTTACGGCGGGATTACCCCATCCTTCTCCGGAGGTGTAAAATGAACTCGATGAACCCGAACTCTTTTCCCCTTCGTTGTAGCTGCTATTGAACGATTGGAATTTTTCGGCGATGACAAAATCAGAAGACATGTAACTATCGATGCTTGCATCGGTATCGAGAATGACTCGTTTATTGTTAGTGGAAGAATTCCAAGTGAAAAAGTATTGAATGGTATCGTTGTATAGGCTGTATTTAGGATTCCCTTGGTCTTCTAAATTTTCATAAAGGGTTGTGTCTAACCATCCATCGTTTCGTTCCGCATAGAATAAAATGTAGTCGCCTGAATCAAGCGAATTGTCGCCACCATCAACAACATATAAGGGAATTTCTTTTTGCTTTCCAAACAGCTGAATGTTCTGAGAAGTAAAACTATTTGTTGGAATGTTCGCTATTTGAAGTGTTTGAAATTCAAGCTTATGAATTCCTGTCGTAAGGATTTTGAACGAATAATATTTCTGTGAGTAATTGATCCACTCGTTACCAAAGGTTTGTGCTTTGGATGCGAAGGGCAACAAAAAGACAACGATTGCAAAGAGTAGGTTATGCCTCATACTATTTCACAGTTTTAGGTGGGTCTAATTTCAAGCGAATGGAAAGCACGTGGGAATATAAAGCCACAGAAGCGTCACCAATATCAGTAAAGGCATAATCGAGGTAAAAACTTTTGAAATTCAAACCAATACCGAGGTTGGGTTGCACATTTAATTGTTTCGTGTCGTTAAAATCAAGCACGTATTGCATATTGGAAAGGCCACCACGAAGTGCGACAAAATTCTTAAACCCAAATTCAATACCGATGTGTGGATCGAAGGAAGCAAATCCTGTGCGAATGAGGGTGTTTCTTCGGCCATCTGTGGTCATGTCAATGTCCAGTTCACCTGCGGCATACACTCCTTTTTTTCCAAGATCAAATTTTCCGCGTGCTGCAAAAATCAATCGCGGAAGGGTCAATTCTAAACCATTTTGAGGAATTGAATTTCCCGTAGCTACAAATATTTCCTGTGTTTGTTGGTCAAGGGTGAAAACCCACGCGTTAAACGTGGACGTTATGTCTCGTGCCATAAATCCAAAACGCCAATGTTTTCCATGCTGGTACTGTAAGCCCGCATCCAGGCCAAAGCCCCATGATTTTGCGAAATCACCCACTTTGCGGTGTATGATTTTTAAATTGCCTCCAACACTGAGTCCCTCAATGCGCAACTTGCGGGCGTATGACACGAGAAAAGCATAATCTGCTGCAGTGAAGGTGGAAATATTGTCATAGTTGATATTTCCCTCATTGTCAATCAATTGAGTCGTGTTTGGAATGTCATCAACAGCAAAACGTATGGCTGAAAATCCAATGGCGCTTTTATCGTCAATTTTGTGCGCCAATCCCAAGTAATCGTATTTCGCAATGCCCGCAAAATATTCGGAGTGCATCAAACCAACCTCCAGCCACTTATTCACATTGGTCAAACCCGCTGGATTCCAATAGCCCGAATTTACACCGGCCGTTTGGGCGACCACGGCATTTCCCTGACCCAACGCTTCTGCACCCACGCCTATGGCAAGAAATTCATTGGAGTATTTAGGAGCAAGTGTCTGAGACTGAGAAAATGCACTGATAAACAATACCATTAGAATGGAAAGAAGGACTTTCTTTTGAAGCATCATGAAATGATTTTTAATGTCCTTTAACAACATAATCACTAAAAAATTGTGTTCTTTGCACCGATTATCAGTGTAGTGTGGGGTAAAAATAGTGTAATCGCCTCGATTTTACAAAGAGTCGCGCCAAAAATGTGTATGTGATGTTCAATCTACCAAATTTGTTTACAGCGGGTAATTTAATCTGCGGTGTTTTTGCGATACTGTTGACCTTGTCGGGACGCATTGATCTTGCACCATTTGCGATTTTTGGAGGTGCTTTTCTCGATTTTTTCGATGGGTTTTTAGCGCGAAAATTAAAGGTAGCAGGTGAACTCGGAAAACAACTGGATTCATTGGCCGATGTGGTGACCTTTGGTGTTGCACCGGGCTTGCTGATGCTGGTGGTTATTGTTGTGAGCATTTATCCTGAAGATAGAATTGCAGGTGAGTTTGCTTCGAATGTTCATTTTCAGTTGCAGAATTGGATGAATGCCATGTTCTATGGAGTTCCCAACAACATGGATGCGTCCATTAAGTTTTTGCCTTTTTGGGGATTATTGATTCCGTTTTTCAGCATGTTTCGCTTGGCGAAATTCAACATTGACACGCGTCAAACATCCTCTTTTATTGGTGTTCCGACTCCTTTAAACGCCTTATTTTTTACTTTTTTTCCTTTGTGTTTATGGATCAACTTCCCTGAATGGACCTTGAGCAATCCATGGTATATGGTCTTGTTCAACCCTTTTGTTTTGGTTGCCTTTGTCATCGGCATGTCCCTGATGCTTGTTGCGCCATTGCCACTATTTGCCCTTAAATTTAAGTCCTTTGGGTGGAAAGGAAATGAGGTGCGTTATGCCTTTTTGATACTTTCTATTTCTTTGATTCCCTTTTTACACGTGTGGGCTATTCCATTAATTGTATTTTTGTACTTGATTTTATCCGTTGCGGAAGCACTATTCAAAAAACAACACCATGAAATTCAAAGCTGAAATTGATGTAATGCCATTGGATGCATTACTTGATCCTCAAGGGAAAGCCGTGTCTAATAGTATGAAAAACATTGGGCTTCCCGAAATCGACGGGGTGCGTATCGGCCGACATATCCGACTATTTGTGGAAGCAGACAATCAAGCATCAGCAGAAGCAAAGGTGGAGACGGCATGTGAAAAGATGCTGGCAAACCAAATCATGGAAAGTTTCTCCTTCTCGGTCACAGAGGCCTAATCTTATTTTTTCTTGATCCTCGGGAATTTCATCGGATTTGCGCGCTCGGCTCGCGGAACTGTGACTTTTTCTTCATCCAATTCAATGGACGGAATTGCGCGATCAGAAATTTTTTGTGAAGCAACTTCGGAAGAGGTCATTGAGGCATGTGAACGCGCGAACCAGGCCTTTATAGAATTTTCTCAATTGCCCAATACTTCGCGCGGACAATTTCTTCGCCGCATCGCTGATTTGTTGCAGCAACAAAAAGAAAATCTTGAACCTATTTATTGCGCAGAGTCAGGGTTGAGCCCTGAACGTTTTGAAAGTGAATTGCTTCGAACGCTTAGACAATTGTACAATTTTGCAGAACTTTCAGAAAGTGGCGCTTGGCGCAATGCATCAATAGATACGTCGAATCCAAATCAAGACCCACCAAAACCTGATTTGAGGAAGATGTGTATACCCATCGGACCTGTTGTTGTTTTTGGCGCAAGTAATTTCCCCTTGGCCTATTCCACCATTGGCGGCGATGCTGCTGCTGCATTGGCTGTTGGTTGTCCGGTCATTATAAAAGCACATCCCTTGCATGCAGCGACGTCCGATTTTGTTGCGGCATTGGTTGTTCAAGCAGCAGAGGAAACAGGCATGCCGGATGGCGTATTTTCTCATGTGCATGCGAAAGGTTTTCGCGTTGGAACTGAGCTTGTTCAACATCCCTTCGTCAAAGCTGTAGGATTTACAGGAAGTCTCGCAGGAGGAAGAGCACTTTTTGACTTAGCGAATAACAGAACGGAACCAATACCTGTATTTGCAGAAATGGGAAGTGTGAATCCCGTATTTATTTTACCCGAATTTCTGCAAAAAGAAAAAGAAAATTGGGTAGAAATGCTCGCTAATTCGATGATTTCAGGTCTCGGTCAATTTTGTACGAATCCAGGGTTGATCTTTGTGATTGACAATGAAGTTACGGACGAATTTTTGCAGATGTTGAGCAGCGACTTTTTAAGTAAGGTGTCAACTGCAATGCTTCATTCGAGCATAAAAGATCGGTTTGATCAGGGTAAACTGCAGATGGAAATTCACGGTGCTGAAATGCATCAATCCCTTGGTGATATGTCAGATAACGTTGCTCGTCAAGCCCTTGGTGCAATTCGCGCAAAACAATTTATCCAGAATCCTAAGTTTCAAGAGGAGGTGTTTGGGCCTTTTACTTTGATTGTTCGGTGTTCAGATATGTATGACTTGGCCTCTTGCGTTGACGTGCTGAATGGCCAACTTACTGCATCAATTTTGGGTTCAAGGGATGAAATTCGCTTTCAAAATCAACTCGTGATTAAGCTTCAGAATAAGGTTGGAAGAATCATCTTCAATGGGGTGCCAACTGGAGTAGATATTGCGCCATCGATGCAGCACGGCGGGCCATATCCGGCCTCGACGGACAATCGATTTGGGGCTGTAGGCATCGACTCAGCTCAGCGTTTTGTTCGTCCAGTTGCTTATCAAAACTGCCCTGAAGATTTGTTGCCTGAACCATTGAAAAACAAGAATTTATTCAACATAGTTAGACGTGTGAATGGAGTTTTTACCGCTGACGCGATTAATTTTTAGTTGGTTTTTTGTGTAACTGACTTCAATTTTCTACATTTGTTACGATTACAAAAAGTAAACTACTCGACATGTCAGAATTCACAGAAACTTCCAAAAAGAACAATGGTCCGTATATCGCTATAATCCTATTGCTATTGCTAGGATTGGCCGCAATGGGCTTTATGTGGTCCCGTAAAAACAGTCAATTGAATGCCTGTACTGTTGAAAATACACAGTTGAATGCCGACATGGCGGGCATGAATGAGATGATGCAGGGATATGTTGGGAATATGTCCAACGACCTTAAAACGGATTTCAAAAACATGTTGAAGACCTACGATGCACTGATTGCAAAGGACAAGTCGAAAGCAGACAGCTTGAATGTGCAGAAGGCCAAGATACAGGACTTGATTGATCAATTGGATCAAAACAAGAAGATGACGGCATCGCAGATTTACAAAATGCGCAAGGAAAACGAGACATTGAGAACGATTATGAAAGGGTATGTTCGTCAGATTGACTCGCTGAATACCATGAATTTGAAACTCACATCCGTTTTGGATGAAACGACAACGAAATTAAATACGACAACACAGGAGCGCGATGATTACAAACAACAGGCTGAAACTAGTGCTGATCAAGTAAAAAAAGGTTCTCGATTGCAGGCATTCAATTTCAGTTCTGGAGGCTATAGAATGAAATTGAACAATCTGCCAGATCCAACAAATCGTGCGAAGCAAGTGGTGCAAATTAAATCTGCATTCTCATTGTCTGAAAATCCAATTACATCGTCGGGAAAGAAATCTGTCTACATGCAGGTCATCAACCCTGATGGTAAGGTGATTCAATCCCGAACAAGCAATACCGTTCAAACCGAAAATGGCGTTGTAGCTTATTCAGACAAAAAAGACATTGACTATCAAAATCAGCGCATTGACATAGCCATCTATTACGATTTGCGCGGAGAGGAGTTGATCAAAGGGAATTACAAAGTGAAAATCTATTGCGACGGCAATTTGGTTGGATCGGATAGCTTTACACTTAAATAAATAGAATAAATAAATCATCGAAACCACAAAAAATTATGGTAAACATTTTCATTGCAAATCTTGATTGGGAGATTACTTCCGAAGATTTGCGCACAACATTTTCTGCGTTCGGTCCTGTGACCTATGCACATGTTGTTTTCGATCGTGAATCGAAACGATCAAAGGGCTTCGGCTATGTTGAAATGGAAGAAACGGATCATGCGATTCAAGCCATCAATGCGCTTCATGGCATGGATATCAACGGGCGAAAGCTCGATGTGAAAATTGCTTCTCCTAAAGGGAATCGTCCACCGAAGAAGGAACCTGAACCAAAGAAAAATCCGGCGTTCAAAAAACCATTTAATAAAGAGTTACGCGGGCCAGGCCAACAAGCAACACGTGGTGGTGTGCAATGGCGTGGCGGCCATCAAGGTGGCGGCGCATACGATAAGCCAAACAGAGACCAATAAATAATTACTATGTCAGAGGCGGTAGACCAAGGTCATGTGCATTACACAGTCGATACAAATGGTATCGCAACAATAGAATTCGGGCATCCGTTGAGCAATTCTTTGCCCGGGAAGATTCTCAATAAATTGGCGCTTACAATTACTGAGCTAGGCAACAATCCTGAGGTGAAAGTGATTGTGCTGACATCTTCTGGAGAAAAAGCTTTTTGTGCAGGAGCAAGTTTTGATGAATTGATTTCTATCCATGACCTTGAAACCGGGAAAAAATTTTTCTCAGGATTTGCCAGTGTAATCAACGCGTGCCGTAAGGTTCCAAAATTCATTATCGGTCGTGTTCAAGGCAAAGCAGTGGGTGGCGGCGTTGGAATGGCTTCCGCAGTGGATTATTGTTTAGCGACAAAAGATGCGGATGTCAAGCTATCTGAATTGGCCGTTGGAATAGGCCCATTTGTAGTTGGTCCTGCTGTTGAGCGCAAAATTGGATTGTCTGCCATGAGTGAACTGGCAATCAATGCAACGGAATGGCGATCGGCGGATTGGGCAAAGAGGAAAGGCTTATACACAGAAACCTTTGAAAGCATCGAAGATATGGATAGTGAAATCGGACGACTAGCCATGCGTTTATCGATGTCCAACCCAGAAGCAATGTCCATGTTAAAAGCAGTATTTTGGCAAGGAACGGAGCATTGGGATGACTTGTTGGTAGAGCGTGCGGGCATGAGTGGCGCACTTGTTTTAAGCGAGTTCACGGTGCAGGCCATCGAATCCTTCAAGAAGAAGTAGAATAAACGAGTGGCGGCCTTTGTTTTAGTCAATTTTTGATTGATTTGAAGAAGCCATGAATTTCTATTGGCACGTCAAATGAGCCATCTGAGAAATTCATTTGAACATGCTGCACATTAAAAAATAGATTCTTCAGAATCCTTTCTACTTTTTTTGACAATTCATTTGTTAATAAGTTCAGAAGTTGTATCTTTGCACCCCCAAATTGGGGATATTGTCTTATTTAATTAATTGTAGAATTGTGGATACATTAAGTTACAGAACCGTGTCCGGCAACAAGCAAACCGCTAATAAAAAGTGGCTTGTTGTAGACGCCCAAGGGCAGACCGTAGGTCGCCTTGCGAGCAAGGTTGCGAAGATCATCCGTGGAAAACACAAGACGAACTTCACACCACATGCTGACTGTGGAGATAACGTAATTGTTATCAATGCAGAGAAAGTATCTTTCTCAGGAGCGAAACTGGTCGATAAAGAATACGTTCGATACACGGGTTACCCGGGTGGACAGCGTTTCACGACCGCGAAGGAAATGCTTGAAAAGCACCCTGAACGTTTGATAGAGAAAGCAGTTAAAGGGATGTTGCCGAAAAACAAGCTTGGCCGCAGGTTGTACACAAACTTGAAAGTGTACACCGGAACGGATCACAAGCATGAAGCGCAAAAACCCGAAGTGTTTAACCTAGATACATTCAACTAATCAGTATGGAAATCATTAACACATTAGGTAGAAGAAAAACATCAGTTGCGCGTGTTTACCTTTCAAAGGGTACGGGCAAGGTGATTGTAAATAAAAGAGATTATAAGGAGTTTTTCCCGATCGCTGTGCTACAAGTAAAAGTGGAGCAACCGTTTGTAATTACAAACACAACAGGTCAGTATGACGTGAAAGTGAATGTATTTGGAGGTGGTATCAACGGTCAGGCAGAGGCTATCCGTTTGGGAATCTCTCGTGCACTCGTTGAATTGTCTGAAGAGAACAAGCCGCTTTTGAAAGTGGAAGGACTCATGACGCGTGACCCTCGTATGGTGGAACGTAAGAAGCCAGGTCAGCCGAAAGCGCGTAAGAAATTCCAGTTCTCGAAACGTTAATCATTTATTTTTCGGTTGTTTAGTATCAAAGCCCCGATGCACCCGTCTCATCTTTTGGGATCCCTTCGGCGGTTGAATTACTAATGAACGTAAACAATTTAAAGTATAGAAAAATGTCAAAAGTAAATTTCGAAAGTTTGTTGGAAGCAGGTGTTCATTTTGGACACTTGAAAAGAAAATGGAACCCGGCAATGGCGCCGTATATCTTTGAAGAGAAAAAAGGTATCCACATTATCGACCTTAATAAGACAATAGCACACCTCGATCAGGCATGTGCGGCAATGAAGCAAATTGCGAAGTCGGGTAAAAAAGTTCTTTTCGTTGCAACCAAGAAACAAGCAAAAGAAATCGTTGCGCAAATGGTGGCTGAAATCAATATGCCATTCGTAACAGAACGTTGGTCAGGTGGTATGTTAACAAACTTCCAAACTACACGTAAGTCAATCCGAAAAATGTCGGCAATTGATAAAATGAAAACTGACGGTACATGGGAAACATTGAATAAGCGTGAGCGTTTGTTCAAGACACGTCAGCGTGAAAAACTCGAAAAGAACTTTGGTTCTATCGCAGACATGACCCGTCAGCCAGCAGCTATCTTCATCGTAGATATCTTGAAAGAGCACATCGCTTTGAGTGAAGCTAAACGTTTGAACATTCCTACTTTCGGGATGGTGGATACAAACTCTAACCCTAAATTGGTCGATTTCCCAATTCCTGCAAATGATGATGCGACAAAGTCGATCACTCTTATCATGGAAGCAATCTGTGGAGCCATCAAAGAAGGCTTGGAAGACCGCAAGAATGTAAAAAGCGAAAAAGAAGATTCAGAAGTAACAGCTGAAGTAGCGGTTGCCACTGAAACGGTTGCAGAATCAAAAGATTAATCAACAACATTAAATAAAATACAACATGGCAATTACAGCTTCTGACGTAAACAAATTGCGTCAACAAACAGGAGCAGGTATGATGGATTGTAAGAACGCATTGGTTGAATCCAATGGTGATTTCGAAGCAGCAATCGATATCCTCCGTAAGAAAGGACAAAAAATCGCTGCAAAGCGCGGTGAAAATGATGCAAAAGAGGGCCTTGTCATCGCTGAAGCAACTGAAGATGGTGCTTTCGGTGTTATCCTTGCATTGAACTGCGAAACAGACTTCGTAGCGAAAAATGATGGCTACCGTGCACTTGTTCAATCTATTGTTGATGTAGCAATGAAGCAACGCCCAGCATCTGCAGATGCACTTAAAGCGCTTACATTTGATGATCGCTTGACTGTTGATGAGAAAATTACTGAGCAAATCGGTGTAATTGGTGAGAAACTTGATCTTTCGAGTTACGCAACCATCTCAGCAGACAAAGTAGTGGCTTACAATCACCCAGGTAACCAATTGGCAACGCTTGTTGGATTGAACAGTGGGACTGATGTGGCACAAGATGCAGGGAAACAAGTGGCAATGCAAGTTGCAGCAATGAACCCAATTGCTTTGGACAAAGACGGTGTGGATGCACGTACAATCGAACGTGAAATCGAAATCGGAAAGGATTTGGCCATTCAAGAAGGAAAAGCAGAAGAAATGGCAGAAAAGATCGCTTTGGGTCGTTTGTCGAAATTCTTCAAGGAAAACACCTTGTTGAGTCAAGAGTTTATCAAAGACAACAAGCAAACAGTGGAGCAATTCCTTGGATCTACGGAGAAAGGATTGACGATAACCGAATTCAAACGGTTCTCTCTGAGCTAATCGAAAATAAGTATTGAAAAGGCTATCGGTTTCGGTAGCCTTTTTTCATGCATTGTCGGATTGAAAGACATAAAAATTACGCTGATGAATTCGTATATTTGTCATGCAAAAATCAAAAGCGATGAAATATAAAAGAATCTTGCTGAAATTGAGCGGCGAATCCCTGATGGGGGATAAACAGTTTGGGATTGATAACCTGAGACTGAACATTTATGCCTCTCAAATCAAGGAGATTCATGACCTTGGGATTGAAGTGGCTATCGTGATTGGTGGCGGAAATATCTTCCGTGGTGTTCAAGCTGAAGAAGGGGGGATGGACCGCACCCATGGTGATTACATGGGCATGTTGGCGACGATGATCAATTCCATGGCTTTGCAAGCGGCATTGGAGTCAGCAGGCATACATACCCGCTTGCAATCGGCCATCGAAATGCGTGAAATCGCAGAACCTTATGTGCGTCGCAAAGCAATGCGTCACCTCGAAAAAGGTCGTGTCGTGATTTTTGGTGCAGGAACAGGAAATCCATTTTTCACAACCGATTCGGCAGCATCTCTTCGTGCAATTGAAATTAATGCTGATGTCATCTTGAAAGGAACGCGCGTAGACGGAATTTATACGGCCGATCCAGAGAAAGATCCAACAGCCACTAAATATGATGTCATATCCTTCGACGACGCCTACAACCAAGGACTAAAGGTAATGGACATGACAGCCTTTACGCTTTGTAAAGAAAATGATTTGCCGATCATCGTTTTTGATATGGACACCCCAGGCAACCTACTCCGATTGTTGGAAGGACATGCCGTAGGAACTATTGTAAGGAACTAACTATATTCACAATACGTTATGACAGAGGAACTTCAAATGATTTATGATGAGTTTAAAAGCTCAAATAACCGTTCAATTTCGCATCTTGACGCAGAATTAACTAAAATCCGTGCTGGAAAAGCGACCCCATCTATGCTGAGCAGTGTGATGGTGGATTATTACGGATCTCCCACGCCCATTCAACAGGTAGCAAACATTACCACAATGGATGCGCGTACGATTACTGTTCAAGCTTGGGAAAAAACTATGCTGAACGAAATCGCGAAGGGTATTATCAATTCAAATCTTGGATTTGCCCCTCAAAACAATGGTGAGATCTTGATTATCTCTGTTCCACCACTTACAGAAGAACGTCGACGTGATCTTGTGAAACGTGCAAAAACTGAAGCTGAAAACGCCAAAGTTGCGATCAGAAACAACCGTAAAGATGCATTGGATATGGTGAAAGACCTAAAAACAGAGGGTCTATCCGAAGATATGACAAAGGATGCTGAAACGGAGATTCAAAATATCACCAATGGATTTGTCAAGAAAGTGGACGACTTGTTTGATTTGAAGGAGAAGGACATTATGACTATTTAATTACTAATTACGAGTTACGAGTTACGAGTTACGTGGTAACTAAGCACTCGAAGCCACGAGTTACGCGGTGACTAAGCACTCGAAGCCACGAGTTACGAATTTGATTCTACACAATTCGAAGTTCGATCAAGTCTTATAGCGCAGCGGTCTTTTGTCCTTCGAAGCTCAAAGAGCGAAGAAGTGT
>CALPWQ020000014.1 GCA_943327315.2 Chitinophaga pinensis | reverse complement strand
CTGCATGCTGCCAACGATGCGAAGCGAAGCAAAATCATGGAAATCAACGACAGCAATAACCTAGAAGAATTGTCGGAGGCATTGCAGTATTTCCATGAAAAAACAGGTTCTCGCGTCACCTTTGAGTACATTATTTTTAAAGATTTCAACGACCGCATTGAAGACGCCCAGGAACTTGCCGTTTTTGCGCGCTGCGTGCCATGTAAAATAAATATCATCGAGTACAACCCCATTGATGATGGCGGATTTCAACAAGCCAGTAAAGAAAACGTTGATGCCTTTGCTGCCTTTCTAGAATCCAAAAATCTTGTAGTCAATGTTCGTCGAAGCCGAGGAAAAGACATTGATGCAGCATGTGGGCAATTGGCCAACAAGAACAAGGCGATTGTTGAGCGAGCGGGGATTTTGAAGTGACGAGTTACGAATGACGAGTTACGAATGACGAGTTACTAATTACGAGTTACTAATTACTAATTACGAGTTACTAGTTACGAGTTTAAAACTGAACACTTCGAAGATTGATTAAGTCTTCTCGTCTTAAAATCTTAATATCTTGAAGTCCATTGCCCTTCGAAGCTCATCGAGCGTAGAAGTGTCCCTTGTCTTGAAATCTTAATATCTTGACGTCTTAAGGTCCTTTGTGGCTTCGAGGACCTCAGCCCAAGCTCTTGTCTTAATATCTTGAAATCTTAATATCTTGAAATCTTCAGGTCTCTTGTCTTTTCAGTATATTTGTTTCCATGCAAACTGTCGATGAAATAATGCACCCTATACAGTCAGAAATGGCTGAATTTGAAGTGCGTTTTCGTCAAAGCATGAAGTCCAAAGTACCTCTCCTAGACAAGATTACCCACTACATCATTCGACGCAAGGGCAAGCAAATGCGCCCGATGTTTATTTTTCTTACAGCAAAGATGCTTGGAGAGATGAACGATCGTTCTTACGATGCTGCATCCTTGGTAGAATTGCTGCACACCGCGACTTTGGTGCATGACGATGTGGTCGATGATGCCAATGAACGGCGAGGATTTTTCTCGGTGAATGCCTTGTGGAAAAATAAAATTGCGGTCCTTGTGGGAGATTACATGCTCTCGCGCGTATTGCTTTTGTCGATTGAAAAGAAAAATGTGCGATTGCTCGAGGTGGTTGCCCGCGCAGTGCGGGAGATGAGCGAGGGTGAGCTCTTGCAAATTGAAAAAGCACGACGACTGGACATTACGGAAGAAATCTATTTTGAAGTGATTCGTCAAAAAACTGCTTCCTTGATTGCTACGTGTTGTGAGGCGGGTGCAATTTCAGTCGACCGAGAGGACATGAGTGAGCGCATGCGCAACTTTGGAGAGTTGGTGGGCTTGACCTTTCAAATCAAAGACGACATCTTCGATTACGGAACATCAGGAAAGATTGGAAAACCTACCGGGCTCGATATTCGCGAACGCAAAATGACATTGCCATTGATTTACACGCTCAACACAGCGCCAAAAGAGGTACGTAAAGAGTTGATTAACATTGTGAAAAATAAAAACGAAAAAACAAAGCAAGTGCGACGTGCCGTTGAATTGGTCATCCAATATGGGGGAATTGAGTATGCGCATACCAAAATGTTGGAATTGAAAGCTCAAGCGCTCGATTTGCTGACTGACATACCTGATTCCGAAGCGAAAAATTCGTTGATTGGACTTGTAGAATATACCACCACACGTGAAAAATAAGACGAAAAATGTATAGATTAATCACCCTTAGTATCCTTTTCTTTTTTGTGTTAACGGCTTGTGGAAACAGCGAAGAAACCGATGAAACAACCGAGCCTCAAAAAAAGGAAGTCTTGGTTGAAGTGAAGGATGGGATTTATACTGAATGGTATCCAGGAAAAAAACACATCAAGTTTAAAGGTGGAATGACCAAAGCAAAAAAGCGATCCGGACGTTGGGTTTTTTACTCGGAGAATGGCTTAGAGCTATCCACGACGATGTACGAAAATGGAATTCGTGAAGGATTTACCATTGTAAAATACCCAACTGGGGGCATTCACTACCGAGGAGAATATAAAAATGACATCACTGTAGGTATTTGGACAACCTATGATGAAAAAGGAAATGTAACTGATGAAAAAGATTTTGGGTATCCTGTAGAATAATCAATGTCTAAAATTCCACCACATATTGTCGATGAAGTAATGCAAACGGCGCGGATCGAAGAAGTGATCGGTGAGTTTGTGAATCTGAAGCGTGCAGGATCGAGCATGAAGGGATTAAGTCCTTTTACAGATGAGAAAACCCCATCTTTCGTGGTATCCCCGGCGAAGCAAATTTTCAAATGTTTCTCCACTGGAAAAGGCGGCACGGTTGTGACTTTCATCATGGAGAAGGAACATTTTTCCTTTCCTGAAGCCATACGCTGGCTTGCCGATAAGTATGGCATTCAAATTCCTGAAGACGCTCCAGAATCGGCAGAACAAATTGCAGCGACAACTGAACGGGAAAGTCTTTTTATCATCAATGAATTTGCCAAGGACCACTTCAAAGAGCGCTTACACACGTCGGAAGAAGGAAATGCCATCGCCCTATCCTACTTCGAGGAGCGCGGGTTCCGAAAAGACATCATTGAAAAATTTCAACTCGGTTATTGCTTAAACAGTGGTGATGATTTCACAAAAGCATCCATAGCGAAAGGATACAAGTTAGAATACCTGGAAAAGGTGGGACTCGTAAAATCCAAGGACGATCGACGCTTTGACTTTTTCAGAGGCAGAGTTATGTTTCCGATCCACAGTGTTTCAGGTCGGGTACTCGGCTTTGGCGGAAGAACATTATTCACCGATAAGAAAATTGCCAAATACTTTAACTCCCCTGAGAGCCCAATCTACAACAAGAGTGAAATCTTGTACGGTTTGTACTTTTCCAAGGGAGATATCATCAAGTACGACAACTGTTTTTTGTGTGAGGGATATACGGATGTCATCAGCATGTACCAAGCGGGGATTCAGAATGTTGTTTCCTCCTCTGGCACATCCCTGACGAAAGACCAAATCAAACTCATTCGTCGCTACACCAACAATGTTACGATATTGTACGATGGCGATGCCGCGGGGATCAAGGCCTCATTCCGCGGGATTGACTTAATTCTCGAAGAAGGCTTGAATGTTAAGGTTGTACTTTTTCCTGACGGTGAAGATCCCGATTCTTATTCGAAAAAGGCAAGTTCAGAAGAACTAGAAACGTACATCAAGGAGCATACGCAAGATTTTATTTCCTTCAAATCAGACATCCTCTTAAAAGAGGGAGAAAAAGATCCGATAAAACTGGCCGAGCTGATTAAAGACATCGCGCATTCTGTGGCATTGATTCCTGATCAAATTACCAGAACGGTGTACATGCAGCAGATTTCAACACGCTTTGGCATCAGTGAACAAGTTGTTGCGGGTGAATTGATGAAGCTTCGAAAGAATGTTGTTTCCCAGCAATTGGGGCAACCCGAGCTTCGTGAGGTAACAGCACCCAAAGAAGCGGAGCAGCTCTTAGAACTGCGTCCAAATAAGGATAGAAATGATCTATACCGCGACGAACATGGCTTGGTTCGCCTCCTCGTCAAGTTTGGAACACGACTCGTACAAACCGAGCACATGAATGAACAAGGAGAAAAGTCAATGCGCGAGACGAGTGTTATTGAATTGATTTGCCATGAACTAGACAAAGATGGATTGACATTCACTACACCACTTTTCGAAACCATTTATCGACTTTTTCGCGAAGGATTGACCGAAAATACATTGTTAAAAACGAGCTATTTCAAGCACTTGGAAGACCAAGATATCGTGCGTTATGTCACAGACATCGAATCGTCGGACCATGAACTCAGCGCACATTGGATCAACAAGTACAACATTCACACACGTTCAGAGTCGGACAAGCTAAATGAGGCGGTGATGAATACCATATACAGCTTTAAAGCTGCAAAAATTGAACAACGAATCGATGATATTCGTGTCAAACTTTCTGCTGAAGTAGAACTTGAGTTCAACGACATGCAGGACTTAATTGCTGAGCAAATCCTGTTAGAAAAAATTAAATTGGCATTTTCTGAAAAACTTGGACGTATAATTTTGAGATAAGATGTTAAGTAAAACAATTTTCAATCTAGGCCCATACGATGTTTGCTTTTGGAATATCATTTTCCTCGCGATCATATTTTTTGTGGCGATGATCCTGAGGAGAGTTATTCATCGAACCTTGAAACGCTATTTGCAAAATGCCAACATCCGCGTCGAAGGAAGAAATGTCACGTGGCTGAGACTTCTAAGCCAGAGTGTTTACATTGTTGCTGTGTACATCTCTGTGCTGACCTTTAACTTCAATAATGAGGACGTCACTTTTGGTGACTTCCTGAACTTCAAACTCATAGAGTCGAAGAAGTTTACACTCAGTTTCTACCATATACTTTCGATTATCACGATTTTCTTTTTCGCGAGAATCATCCTGAATGTTGTCAAATTATACATCAGCAAGCGATTACGAAGAAAACCCGATTTCAACCCCGCCACCGAATTTGTGTATGTGCAGATTGCAAAATACATTATTTACATCTTCGCATTCCTTACAAGTTTACAAGCGCTAGAGCTTGACCTTTCGTTGTTGATCACAGGATCACTCGGAATCTTCGTTGGACTTGGACTCGGACTTCAAGATGTATTCAAGGACATGTTTGCTGGTATAGTACTCTTGGTTGAAGGAAATGTACGAGTGGGTGATATTGTAGAGGTGTCTGGTGGTGGAAAAACGGAAGGATTTGTCGCCAAAATTTTGAAGATTAACATTCGAACGACGCAAATCGAAACCCGTGACGGAAATGTGCTGATTATCCCAAACACAAAACTGACTCAAGAATATGTAGAAAACTGGAGCCATGGGTCTGAATTGTCACGATTCAAAATCAACTTAACGATTGAATACGGTTGCGATGCGGAGTTAGTGACGCGCTTACTCAAACAAGCCGCCCTGGCTCATCCAAAGGTTCGGAAAACACAACCTATTGAGGTGCGCCTTTCTCATTTTGGGGAAAATGGCTTGGAAATGGAATTGGTGTTTTGGGCAGATCAAAGTTGGGAAATCAACAATTACAAGTCTGAAATCCGATTTGAAATTGATCGCCTTTTCCGAGAATATGGGATCCGCGTGCCTTACCCGCAGCGCACAATCCACATGAAGGAGAATCAATCTTCCAAGAGCAACTTGTAGCGCTGAATGGTGTTTTCTAGCCCTAAATACAAGGCGTCTGAAATCAAGGCATGACCGATGGACACCTCTGCCAACCAAGGAATGGATTGCTTAAAAAACTTTAAATTCTCCAAGCTCAGATCATGTCCGGCGTTGATTTCTAAACCAAGTGAACGTGCCAATTCAGCAGCAAAAATATACGATTCGATAGCCTTTACTCGATCTAACGAAAACTCTTCCGCAAAAGGTCCAGTGTACAACTCAATCCGATCCACACCACATTTCGCTGCATATTCAATATGAATGGGATTGGTATCCACAAAGATGGAACTTCGCACACCTAAACCCCGAAATTCTTTCACCAATTCAGCCAATAGATCGTGGTGTTTCACTGTATCCCAACCCGCATTGGACGTGAGCACATGCGGCGGATCGGGAACGAGCGTCGCTTGTGCAGGGAGCGTATCCTCAATGAGGCGCATGTATCGTTCATCGGGATAGCCCTCAATGTTGAATTCGGTCGTTACCACTTCTTTCAAATCGTAGACATCTTGCGTGGTGATGTGGCGTTCATCGGGTCGAGGATGCACCGTAATGCCATTCGCACCAAAGCGTTCACAGTCGATAGCTACTTGAACTACATTGGGAGTATTCCCGCCGCGCGCGTTACGAATCGTTGCGATTTTGTTGATGTTTACGCTCAATTTGGTCATAATTCCTAACATTTTTTGGCAGGGCAAAAATACGAAGTTCAGAACTTAATTACTACTTTGGCTACACGAATGAGAGCAATAGAACTGATTACGGAAGAAATTCCTCCGCTAACCCATACGGATACAGGCGAAAAAGCCCTTCGATGGATGGATGAATTTAAGGTTTCTCACCTACCCGTGCTTAAGAATGGAAATTTTGTAGGCGTCCTGTCTGAATCGGATGTATTGGATAAAATGGATCTCGATCAAACGCTCGATGTGCTGTTCGATCATCTGCCAAGGCCTTATGTTTTAGCGCAAGCTCATATCTACGAGGTACTTGCTAAAATGTCGGATCTTCGCATCAGCATCATGCCTATTTTGGATGAAAATGAGACCTACTTGGGTTGCACTAGCGTGTACCATTTGATGTCCCTAATTGCAAATACTGGAAGCATCAAGGAGATCGGAGGAATCCTTGTACTTGAAGTCAACACCTTGGACTACTCCATGGCGCAAATTGCTCAAATCGTTGAAAGCAACAATGCGCGTATCTTGAGCTCCTACATCATGAGCAGTCCAGATTCCACGAAGCTTGAAGTAACTCTGAAAATCAATCAAGTTGAACTAGGAAGCATCATCCGAACATTCGAGCGTTACGACTATGTCATCAAGGCATCGTTTCAACGCAGCGAGGCAGATGACGACATACAAACGCGTTATGAGTCCTTGATGAAATTTCTAAAATTCTGATATGAACGTCGCGATTTACGGAAGGAAAGTCAACAAGCAAAGCATCGTTTATTTCAACGAACTATTTGAAGCGCTCAATGCCTTTGGTTGGACACCAGTGCTTGAAAAAGAACTCAAAGAGCAGCTTGTTGCAAAGGGTGCGATTTCCGAAAAAATAGATGAGTTTACGAGCCATGCCGATTTCAAAAGTGGCATTGACTTAACCATAAGCCTTGGTGGCGATGGAACATTTATAAAAACCGTTGGATTTATTCGCAATTCAGGGGTGCCCATTATCGGTATAAATACTGGACGCCTTGGATTCTTAGCCAACATATCTAAAGAACAGATTAAAGTCGCTTTGGAACAATTTCGTGAGAAGAAATTTGAATTCCAAAAGCGTTCATTGCTTCGCGTCCAGACAGAAGAAAATCTTTTTGGAGAAGACAACTTTGCTTTGAATGAGGTAACCATTCAAAAACGCGATACCGCATCCATGATTACCGTTCATGCCTCCTTGGACAATAAATACCTCAATTCCTATTGGGCAGATGGGTTAATTGTTTCAACTCCGACAGGTTCTACGGCCTATAATTTAAGTTGTGGCGGACCAATCATCACTCCTGGATGTCAAGTACATATTTTAACTCCCATTGCACCACACAACTTAAATGTACGTCCAGTTGTTGTTCCTGACCACATGCCGATTAAATTGAGCATCGAAGGTCGTGAGCGCAGATACCTCATCAGTTTGGATGGAAACTCAAAAAATATTCGTCAAGGTGAAGAAGTATTGATCACAAAAGCGGAATTTATGATCAATGTAGTTAAATTTGAAGACAATAACTTCCTCGACACCATTCGAAACAAGATGTTGTGGGGAATAGATAAACGCAATTAACAGACAAATAAAATAGAACATGAAAAACATGCGCATCACACTTTTACTTTTGGCAGCTGTCCTAATGACAGGAACAACAATCGCTGGGAAAGAAAAGAAACCAAAAATGGAACCTGGAATTTATGCGGAATTCAACACCACAAAAGGCGTTATTCTGTGTGTATTGGAATACCAAAAAACGCCAATGACCGTAGCAAGTTTCGTAGGTTTGGCCGAAGGTAAATTGACGATATTCGATACGCTAAAGTACACTACACCCTTTTACAATGGTTTGAAGTTTCACCGTGTCATAGCGGACTTCATGATTCAGGGTGGTGATCCAGACGGAGTAGGTTCTGGAGGTCCAAAACACCGTTTCCCTGATGAAATTCATCCAGACCTAAAACATTCTGGTCCTGGAATATTATCTATGGCCAATTCTGGCCCTGCAACAAATGGCAGTCAATTCTTTATCACCCACAAAGAAACTCCTTGGTTGGATGGTAAACACACTGTATTTGGTCATGTCATTCAAGGTCAAGATGTGGTAAACGCTATTACACAAGATGATGTAATGACTACAGTTAAAATTATCCGCGTAGGGAAAGATGCAAAAAAATGGGATGCATCTCAAACATTCATGGCCAACTACAACAAGTTGATGGCGGGTGAACTCGCACGTGCTGAAGAGCTCAAAAAGATTGCTGCCATGAGTGAGGAAGAGTACAAAAACTACATGTTCCTTGAAGTAAAAAAGACCTATCCAAATGCGCAGTTGTCTCCATCAGGATTGGTGTACATCATTGAAAATCCAGGCATCGGCGATAAGCCAGTGAAAGGAACACATTTGTCCGTTCATTACCGTGGTACATTCCGCGCTGATGGCAAGCAATTCGACGCATCGTATGACCGTGGAACACCTATGGATTTCACTTACCTCGATCAAAAGATGATCCCAGGATTTGAAGAAGGTATAGCGATGCTTGGCAAAGGTGGCAAGGCAAAATTGATCATCCCTTACTTCCAAGCTTACGGTAAAATGGGGCGTCCAGGTGCTATTCCTCCGTATGCTGACTTGGTATTCGATATCGAAATCGTGAACTTAGACAATACCCACGAAGGACACGGACACTAAATAATTACGAATTACCAATGGCTAGTTATTATTTGTAGTTACTAATGACTAGTTACTAGTTACTATTTGTAGTTGCAAATGACTGTAGTTATTAATGAAAGTAATTCGTAATTCGTAACTCGTAATTCGTAATTCGTAACTCGTAACTCGTAACTCGTAACTAATAAAAGTTACATATTCATCGGACACAGGTTGGGTTTCCCGATTCTGAAGGTTAACATCGCACCAAAGAATGTATACCAGTCTTTAGTCACTGAGTTACCGCGTTTCCCGTAGTCATCGCCATTGATATTTCGGTTGGCCAGTGCAGCGGCAACACTACCATTTTCTTGTTCAAGCGCACCTCGATCCACGAAAGTATTGGCTTTAACATCATCGATGTAATCCGTAAATGTCTTGCGAATGCCATATTCTAAACTCAAAGATGCTCGCTTTCCCAAGGACAACTTACATCCCAAACCTAATGGTATCGACAACTGGGTAAGTCCGTAATTTCGTTTCGAGGAAAGCGACGACCCTTGTCCTTCGGTGCCCAGTGGCTGAAGTTCCACCCAATCACCGTTGTACATTGCTTTAGGATTCATGTGGAAGAGACCGATTTCGGCCAATAAGTAGGCCGTGCCTTTGTATTTATCACTACCTAACTTAAAGGGGAAATAACTAAATTCCACCCCAGCAGCAACTTCATAAATGTTGGATTGAAAGCTCAAATTGCGGTTGACCAACAGTGAAAGTTTGGCATCTGCATCTGAAGCCGACACTGTTCCATACAGGACATTTGCACGGAAACTTAAGCGTGAATGGATGTTGTAGCGATAAACCAAACCACCTGCAGCGTGTGTGTTGTAAAACAAACGAAACTGATTGAGGTCACCCGAATAAAATGACCCACCCAACATCACCCCCAGCTCTGATTTGGAACGGAAGTTCTGCTGCTGCCCAAGCACTGACAATGGCAAAATCAATAGGATGAATACAATTCTTCGAAGCATGATCATTTTGTCGAAACGGAAAGTTACAGAGAAAATTTCATTTAGTCCAAGACAAAAGGACAAAAGACCCGCTGCACTATAAGACAAATGGACTTCAAGATATTAAGATTTTAAGATGACAAGACTTGATCATTCTTCGAAGGCTGGTTGTTTAATCACCATATTCGCAATTCGTGGCTTCGAGAACCTCACGTGTCCGCTGCGACGGAGCTCCCAAATCCGTAACTAGAAACTCGTAATTAGTAATTAGTAACTAGTAATTAGTAACTAAGGAAAGCTTACTTCAAACTAAGCAGGTATCTTTCTAAGTTTGTGTTACTCACAAGAGAATCGCTACCAACAAAAAGGACTTTTTTACAACGGTTTCGTTCAATCCAGAGGTCGAGGTTTGACACCCCCACCATCAAGGTTCCATTGATGTCAATTTTGTGAACTGGTTTCTGTTGACCATCAAATTTCTCTCTCATGTCAAGAAGGTCCTTGTCCTCAGTTTGATTTTCACTAAAGATTACCAAACCATCAATTCCATCTAAGGCATCTTCGCCCTTCTCGGAGAATTCATCCACAAGAAGATTTCGCTCTGCCGCCCATGCAGTTAGCTCTTGTGAGAATCGTGAATTACTCTTTAGGAAAATTTTATCAAGTTTCATCTTTGGTCTGATATCGAACAAGAATGCTCGTTCGGAGCACAAAAATAGTCATTTAGTTCAATATTACCTTGGAACTCGACTAGTTATTTGATAAATAACTCATTATAATCAATAGCCCAAAATTTTCAAATAATCGGCTGCGGTTTGTTCTTCACTAAAAAGTTTGGTTTGTAACTTTCCATTTTCGTCTCTTTGGATCAAGATGTGTTTTGGCTCAGGAATCAAGCAGTGCTTCAATCCACCAAATCCACCAATTGTTTCCTGATACGCACCCGTGTTAAAAAACCCAAGATACAAAGGCTTGTTGCGGTCAAATTTCGGCAAGTAAATGGCGTTTGAATGCTGCTCTGAATTGTAGTAATCGTCGCTGTCGCAGGTCAAGCCTCCAAGCAACACCCTTTCATAATCGTCATTCCACCGATTGACAGGCAACATGATAAAGCGTTGATTGATGGCCCAGGTGTCTGGCAAATTGGTCATGAATGACGAATCGATCATGTTCCATTTTTCTCGGTCGTTCTGCTGCTTTTGATGAAGCACACTAAAAATTGCACCACCACTTTCCCCTACTGTAAAAGACCCAAATTCTGTAAAAATATTTGGTTCTGGAATCTCGTTGTCTGTGCAAACACGCTGCACTTGTGTCAAGATTTCACGAACCATATAAGCGTAATCGAAATCAAAAGCCAATGATTTTTTAATTGGAAATCCTCCACCGATGTTCAATGAATCGAGTTCAGGACAAATTTTCTTTAAGTCACTGTAGATGCGTAAACATTTTGTCAACTCGTTCCAATAGTAGGCCGTATCGTTGATACCCGTGTTGATGAAGAAGTGCAGCATTTTAATCTTCACGCGAGGGTTATCCTTGACAATTGCTTTGTAAAAGGGAACAATTTCACGGTAACGAATCCCAAGTCGGGAGGTATAAAATTCGAATTTAGGCTCTTCCTCTGATGCAATGCGAATTCCGATGCTGATTTCTTTGTCCGTCATGGAGAGCAACTCCAGCAGCTCGTTGGTGTTGTCCACCACAGGTACAACACGTAAATTCCCCTCATTGATCAACGTGGCAATGTTTTCTAAGTATTGCTTTGGCTTAAATCCATTGCAGATTACATATTTACCATCCGGAAGTTTACCCGAATTGTAGAGATTTCGCACGATGTCAATGTCGAACGCTGAAGATGTTTCAATGTGCACATCATTCTTTAACACTTCGTCCAGTACGAAAGAGAAGTGATTGCTCTTTGTGCAATAGGAATAGTAGTAGTTCCCCGAATAACCCAAGTTGCTAATGGCTTCGCGAAACCAGCCTTTAGCCCGTTGAATGTTGTTTGAAATCTGCGGTAGATAATTAAATTTTAAGGGCGTGCCATAGTCTTCAATCAATCGCATCAAATCGATCCCATGGAAGAATAAATGATCTTCACGCAGATGGAATTCATTCTGCGGAAAATCAAATGTCTGGTCAATTAGGTCAAAATACTTCGTTCTCATTTGGTGCTAAGGGCTGCAAAATTCTATAATAATTGTGGGATTCAAAAATCCTTAAATGCAATTAAAACAATTCCTCGATACGTTCGGTTGGTCTTGCAACAATGGCTTTTCCGTCCTTTACTACGATAGGTCGTTCAATAAGTTTCGGAAATTTCAACATTGCATCAATTGCTTCTTTATTCGACAAACGTTCTCCTCGAAAATGTTCCTTGTACTCTTGTTCATTTTTTCGGATGAGGTCCATTGCGGGGATGTTCAGTTGACGAATCAGCGTCTCCAAACTTTCTTTCGTAAAAGTGTCTTTCAAGTATTCAATGACAGTAAAATCAGCAGTTCGCTCAGACAAGAACTCCAAGGCACAGCGGCTTTTTGAGCAGCGTGGGTTATGGTATACAGTAATGCTCATGGGTGATTAATTTCCGTACATCATCAAGAAGGCCTTCAGAAATTCGTCAATCTCGCCATTCATTACGCCATCGACATTGACCGATTCCACTCCTGTTCGAACATCTTTTACCAATTTATAGGGATGCATGACATAATTTCTGATCTGAGATCCCCATTCAATTTTCTTTTTGCCTGCTTCGATTTCACTTCGTTTTTCCAAGCGAGCCCGCAATTCAAGTTCGTACAACTGCGAACGAAGCAATTGCAAGGCTTTTTCTTTATTCGCCAGCTGAGAACGAGATTCCGAATTTTCGATGATGATCCCTGAAGGTGCGTGTCTCAAACGAACAGCCGTTTCTACTTTATTGACATTTTGTCCACCAGCACCGCCCGAACGGAAAGTATCCCACGTGATATCAGCTGGATTGACGTTGATTTCGATGTTGTCGTCTACCAATGGGTAAACATAAACCGAAGCAAACGATGTGTGACGCTTGGCATTGGAATCGAACGGAGAGATGCGCACCAAGCGGTGTACCCCATTCTCGCCTTTCAAATAACCAAAGGCGAAATCACCTTCAAATTCCAGCGTTACTGTTTTGATTCCGGCGACATCTCCATCTTGGTAGTTGAGTTCCTTTATTTTGTAGCCATTTTTTTGGCCCCACATCATGTACATGCGCATGAGGTGAGATGCCCAATCGCAACTTTCTGTTCCCCCTGCACCAGCTGTAATTTGCAAGACTGCACTCAGTACATCTTCTTCGCCTGAGAGCATGTTTTTCAATTCCAACTCTTCAACATTCTTCAATAAATCTGCATGTTGCTGATCCACCTCCGATACTTCCGCTGCACCTTCTTTGGCAAACTCAATCAAGACTTCAAGGTCGTCAAGTCCACCTTTCAATTTGTCATAAGCCGCCACCCACACTTTTAATCCACGAATGTTCTTCATTTGAGCTTCCGCTACCTTAGGGTCATCCCAAAAGGAAGGATCTTGCGTTTTCAACTCTTCTTCACCCAGCTGCATGCGCTTTTCAGGAATCTTCAAATACCCTTCGATCGCATCAATACGTTGAGTTATATCCTTTAATTGGTCTTGATTTACCATAATGGAGTAAAATTAGTCAAAAAGATTCCAAGAATTGTGAAGAACAAATTTCAAGAAGCGATTTCTGCATACAGAGAAATAGTATACATTTGTCACAAATATTTGAAGAATGAACATACCACAGAATTTGAAGTACACAAAAGACCACGAATGGGTTGCTGTTGAAGGAGATGTCGCTACGATTGGAATTACCGATTTCGCACAGAGCGAATTGGGTGATATCGTATTTGTTGATGTTACGACAGAAGGTGAAACATTGGACCAAGAAGAAGTTTTTGGTTCTGTTGAAGCAGTAAAAACTGTTTCCGACTTGTTCATGCCTATTTCTGGGGAAATCATCGAACTGAACGAGAAGTTGGATGGTGACCCTGAATTGGTAAACTCGGATCCTTATGGAGACGGATGGATGATTCGCGTGAAAATTTCTAATGCATCCGAATTGAATGATTTGCTCGATGCAGCAGCTTACGAAGCGCTCATCGGATAAAAAATTTTTTCATTTTCATTTTGGCCCGAAGTTTGCAATTCTGCGGCGGCTTGAAATTTTTCAGGTGCATCAAAATGAAAAAATTGTATATTTACACTTAAACAAAATTCGACTATGGAACTTAAGAAAAGTGAAGAAGCGAACATTGACAAAATGCGCATGCCGATCGTGATGGTTGGACTTCTTTTTACAGGAAGCCTTGTTTTGGCGTCTTTTTCATACACTTCAGCAGTAGAGAACACAGACAATCTGAAAGGCGAAACCCAGGCAGCAGTGATCAATACGGAAGAAGAAGCAAAGAAGGAAGATACTCCACCACCAGCACAAACACCACAAGTTGAGGCACCAATTCCTGTGGCTGAAGATATCGTTGAGGAAGAGAATACCGAAACAGAGCCAGTTGCTCAAGTCGAGGTAGCTGTTGTGGATATTCCAATTGGTGAGGAAACAATTATCGCTGTTGAAGAAGAGATCATCGAATTCCCTGATGTTGAAGCAGCGTTCCCCGGAGGACCAGCATCGATGCAAAAGTGGATTGCTGAAAATGTACAATACCCTGAAACTTCCATCGACTTGAATGAACAAGGACGTGTATACCTCTCATTTGTTGTTGAAACGGATGGTTCTATTTCGAATATCGCCATTGAACGTGGCGTGAGCACAGACCTTGACAAAGAAGCGAAACGACTTTTACGTAACATGCCAGCCTGGGCGCCAGGTGAAGCAAAAGGGAAAAAGTCTCGAACACGTTGTCGACTTCCAATCAACTTTACATTGAACTAAAATACGATCCCTACTTCGGTAGGGATTTTTTTTGATGAAAACTTTCCTTTTCATATCTATCCTACTCTTGCTTTCTGCAGGCACTTTCGCACAGCAAGACACTACTGTGCATGATTTCCCGGAAACTGAAGCAGCACCGAAGCAAGGCCTAAACGATTTTTGTTGCTCCTTGTTCGGAATTTTTGGTGACTTGGGCTACATAGAAGATCAGGATCTAACTTGTTTAGGACGAATGCGCATCTTTTTTATCGTTGAAATAGATGGTAGCATCACACATTTAAAATGCATTGACAATTGCGGGCACACGTTTGATTCAATCCGCTTAACTGATCGCTTCATTGAAAAATGGATTCCCGCTACCAACAAAGGAAAAGCCGTTCGTAGCAAGTTCCATATTCCAATAAATGTATGTTTCAATTAATACGAGCTCGTTGCACCACCGATGTTTTCAATCGGGTGCCATGTCGTTTTAATTTCTTGTAAATCCTCAATCATAGAAAGTCCTTGTGAGGAAGCTTTGCTCCAATCCATTGCAGGATAATTGAACACTCTTTTGACGTTATCTGCAGCTTGCACGTGCATCGCACTGGCCATGTCCTTACTTAAGCCTGCACTTGTCATGGCATTGACGTCGAGGTGAGAAGCCAAAGGTGGCATTAGCTCACCCGCCGTACCTGTAAGCACATTAACAACACCCCCTGGCACATCGGACGAGTGAATCACTTCCGCCAAGGTTACCGCTGAAAGTGGGTACTTCTCCGAAGCAAGGAGAACAACTGTATTCCCACCTGCGATGGCAGGAATGAGCAAAGAGACCAATCCAAGCAAGGGACTTTCTTCCGGTGCAACAATCCCAACCACACCCGTTGGCTCGGCAACGGAAAAATTGAAATGCGATGAAGCCACTGGATTGACTGAACTCACGATTTGCTGGTACTTGTCGCACCACCCCGCATAAAATACGATGCGATCTACCGTAGCATCCACTTCCTTCGCTGCATTGGCTGCGTTAAGTCCCATGAGTTGAAGTTCTTCGATGAATTGAGAACGACGACCTTCGAGCATTTCAGCGATGCGATAGACAATTTGTCCGCGATTGAATGCGCTCCGTTCCGACCATGAACCAAACGCTTTTCGTGCAGCAACAACTGCATTTCGAGCATCTTTCCGAGATGACAAACACACATTGGCAATGTCAAAACCGTCTTTTCCTTTGAGCGAATAATAGCGTCCAGATTCCGTTCTTGGAAATTGTCCACCAATAAAAATCTTATATGTCTTAAGTACTTGCAAGCGAGTCATCTTATTTCAATTTTACATACGCACGAAGACCGTGAAGTCCACCTTCACGACCAAAACCACTTTCTTTATATCCTCCGAATGGAGATGCTGGATCGAACTTGTTGTAGGTATTTGCCCAAACAACTCCCGCGCGCAATTTCGACGTCAAGTTAAAAATGCGTGAGCCTTTATCGGTCCATACACCAGCTGCCAATCCATAGGGCGAATTGTTGGCTTTCTGAATGACCTCATCCACCGTTCTGAAGGTCTGTATGGTCAGGACGGGTCCAAAAATCTCCTCTTGCGCAATCACATTGGATTGTGCCACATTGGAGAACAGTGTAGGTCTGCAGAAATATCCTTTATCTGGGAGTTCGCAGTTGGGTTGATACATTTCAGCGCCCTCTTCAATGCCAATCTTTATGTATTTATTGATGACCTCCAATTGTTCTTTCGAGTTGATGGCACCAATATCCGTGTTCTTATCCAATGGGTCACCGACATACAATGAATCCATGCGCTGCTTCAACTTGCGAACAACCAGTTCTGCCACAGATTCTTGCACGAAAAGACGCGAGCCTGCGCAGCACACATGGCCTTGATTAAAGAAAATGCCATTGATGATTCCTTCTACCGCTTGATCAATTGGCGCATCTTCAAAAATGATGTTTGACGATTTTCCTCCAAGCTCAAGAGTCACCTTTTTATCCGTTCCAGCCACAGCACGTTGAATGTGTTTTCCTACCGCAGTTGAGCCCGTAAACGCCACCTTATTCACTTCAGGGTGTTCCACAATGGCTGCTCCTGTATCTCCAAACCCTGTCACAATATTCACCACCCCAGGTGGCAATCCAGAAAGCTCTATAATCTCCGCCAATTTCAAAGCAGTAAGCGGCGTGGTTTCTGCAGGTTTGAGTACGACCGTGTTCCCCGCAGCTAATGCCGGTGCAATTTTCCATGCCGCCATCAACAAGGGAAAGTTCCACGGAATAATTTGTCCAGCAACACCTAGAGGTTCAAAATCTCGATTTGGAAATGCATATTCGAGCTTATCGGCCCATCCTGCGTAATAAAAGAAGTGGTTACATGCCAAGGGAACATCGATGTCACGTGATTCTCGGATTGATTTTCCAGCATCCAAGGTTTCAATCACCGACAGTTCTCGTGCGCGTTCCTGCATCAATCGGGCAATTCGGAAAATATATTTTGCTCTTTCCGAAGCAGGCATTTTAGACCAAACCGTATCATATGCTTTTCGTGCTGCTTTAACTGCGCGATCGACATCCTCCTCATTGGCATGAGCCACCTTTGCCAGGACCTTTTCATTAGCAGGATTGATGGTTTCGAAGTATTTCCCCGAAGATGGTTTTACCCATTTTCCATCAATAAATAAATCATACGACTCTTTCAAATCAATATGCCCTATGCTTTCCAATGAAGGGGCGTAATCCCACCCTGTTTCATTGGATTTTTTCGTTGTTTTTTTTGCCATTTTAGTCCATTGAGAAATAATCTGGAGACTGATAAACGCCTGTCTCCGTCTTCATTATTTGCATCAGCACATCATTTGCTAAGCTGCTCGCACCAAAGCGAAACCATTCGTTGCTTAACCATTGATCGCCCAGTACTTCTTTTACCATTACAAGGTTATGCAATGCCAACTTCGACGTTGAAATTCCTCCGGCGGGCTTCATGCCAATCATAATACCTGTACGGTCGTAATGGTCGCGAATGGCCATCAACATCGTATAGGTGACTTGCATGGTCGCTGCAGGTTGAATTTTACCCGTTGACGTTTTTATGAAATCTGCTCCAGCATGAATGGCGATATCGCTTGCTCGACGCACATTGTCTAAGGTAGATAGTTCACCTGTCTCCAAAATCACCTTCAAGCGAGCTTTACCACATGCCTCCTTGATCGCGGCAATTTCATCAAACACAAAATTATATTCACCCGCGAGAAACTTCCCACGGGAGATCACCATATCAATTTCATCTGCTCCTTCTGATACAGCGAATCGGGTATCTTCCAATTTTACCGACATGGGTGCTTGACCACTTGGAAATGCAGTGGAAACAGATGCTATTTTAACTGTATTGCTTCTCAATTCTTTGCGTGCAACCCCAACCATTGATGGGTAAACACAAACCGCTGCAACTGTAGGTAATCCCGGGTATGAGTCATGCAAATGCTGTGCTTTGTAGCACATCTGTTTCACTTTTCCCGGTGTGTCTTTTCCTTCAAGAGTGGTTAAATCAATCATGTTCAAGACCATCTTGAGGCCTTGCATTTTGGATGCATTTTTAATGCTTCGCGTTTGAAATCGCGCGCAACGTTCCTCTACTCCTACCTTATCAACGGATGGAGATGCGGGTAAGGAAAGAAATGTTGGGGGAAGTTTAGGTTTACTCATTCAATTGAAAAATCTGAATTCAGTCAAAGATACGCATTCCGTCGAAAAGGTTATCCACTCAAAGTTGACCATCCGAATGGTACACACCATTCTTAAACACCTTGACCTTAAGCAGGATACCATCGCGATCGTATTCATAGACCTTTCCGTCCCAAAGCAAGCTATTTTTAAAGTCCCCATCTTGCCAGATTTCATCGTTGGCATTGTACACTTTATTGTACCCGTTGGGCAGGAACTTCGCGCCCTTCGTGTTTGGCGTTGGAATTCTCGGTGCAGGAATCACAGAAGCTCCTGGATCCGTTACCTTCACAGCAGGGTTAAGCATCTCACGTGGCTCACTTTTTTTGATGGAGCCATCCGAACCGTAATAGATCACTTCCTTGATATCTCCGTTTTCGTAATACCTCATGGCTTTCCCTTCTGGGATCCCATTGCTCGCTTGGTATTGAAATTCAATTTGTCCATTTGGATAATAATAGTTCACAGTGCCCGTTTCTCGACCTTCAGAAGAAAAATTCGCTTCATACTCCAATTTTCCGTTTTCGTGATAGCGCTTCAGTGAATCTTGGTATTCATTCAATGTAAACGTTCCACGCTCTTTGACTTTTCCATTTGGATAGTACTTTACATAGCTTCCTTCAGGGCGGTTGTTGTGGTATTCACCTTTCAATTTTGGCGTTTTCCCATCGTTGTGGTAGCGTATCCAAAAACCCTCCTTACGGTCATTGAGGTAAGTGCCTTCTTCAATTTTTCCCTCTGATGGATACCCTTCTTGAGGACGATCCTTTCCAAAGTAGATCCATTTTCCTTGCTTTCTGCCTTGGGCATCTTTTTGATTCACACCGTCACCCGCAAAGGACAAGCACAAAAGCGCCATCAATAGGGGGAAGAAGAATGAAACTGAAAAACGACGTGTAGGCATCTTCTAGAAAAATTAGCTCATCATAAGTGACTGAAAGGTAGTTTACTTTTTTTGAATTTCAAACACTCAATTCAATTTTGAAGGATCAACATTTTCCAACATGATGTCTACCATTTCAGCGGTGCCAAAATGTTCCTTCCAACCCCAATCGTTTCGCGCAGCACTATCGTCGATCGATGCTGGCCAGCTGTCTGCAATTTGTTGGCGAAAATCAGGCACATAGCTTACCTTGAAGTCAGGTCGATGAACTCGAATGGCATCAGTGAGTTCAGCCGGAGTAAAGCTGCATCCGGATAGGTTGTAAGCCGAACGCACACGCACCTTTTCTGCTGGGGCATCCATCAATTCAATCGTAGCGCGGATGGCATCAGCCATGTACATCATTGGCAAGGCAGAGTCATCCCGTAAAAAGCAAGTATAATCCTTGTTCATTTTCGCTTGATAAAAAATATCAACCGCATAATCGGTGGTTCCGCCACCAGGTAGACTCGTGTACGAAATAAGTCCAGGATAACGGATGCTTCGCACATCCACACCAAATTTATTGAAATAATATTCGCACCATCGCTCACCTGCCTGCTTTGATATTCCATACACTGTTGATGGCTCCATGATGGTATACTGCGGGGTGTTATGGCGGGGTGTAGTTGGGCCAAACACAGCAATGGAGCTTGGCCAAAAGATTTTTTTAAGGTGTTTTTCCTTGGCTAAATCGAGAATCGTAAACAATCCCTCCATGTTCAGACGCCATGCAAAATCTGGATTCTTCTCCGCTGTAGCAGACAAGAGTGCTGCAAGAAGGTAAACTTCATCAACCTCATTGTCAATAATATACTCCCGTACTGCCTGACGGTCAAGAATATCCATTTTTACATAAGGACCACCTGACAGCACTGTGGGGCAATTCTCCCTCACATCTGCAGCAATTACTTTGGCTGAGCCATTGCGTTTCCTCAATTCAAGGACAAGTTCAGTTCCGATTTGTCCACATGCACCGATAATAAGTATTTTTGACATAGGCTATGCTCTAGATGACAAAGGTATCATTTGAAAGAATTGAGAAATATCAATTTGTAAAATATTCTCAATTCGTGAAAATTATGACGCTGGTCATTTTTTGCACTTTTGCTGAATTGCTATTTTTGTTCAACTGAAATTCCTGCACTGCAAAAATGCGCTAGAATAAAAATTTCAGGAAATCAAACGCGGCAGAAAATGCCGATATTTAGGACTGAATAAAACTTATAACTAAACTGTATGCCTTTTTACCACAAATTAGGAAGCATCCCTCCCAAACGTCATACTGTGTTTCGTCAACCCGACGGATCATTGTACCACGAGCAGCTGTTTGGGACCATCGGATTCGATGGGATGTCGAGCTTGCTGTATCACATTCAACCACCCACCATTGTGCGCGAAATCAAAGGGACAAGCAATGTTGCCCCAGAGATTGGCTTGGAAAAAAACATGACCATGCGTTCATTGATCGGATTCAATGTACCTGCACAAGACGATTTTCTTGACAGTCGCGTTCCCGTTCTTGTCAATTCAGATTGCTACATTGAGTTGGCATCTCCTCGTCATTCCATGACCGACTATTTTTACAAAAATGCGGATGCTGATGAAATTATTTTCGTTCACAAAGGGGAAGGAACACTAAAGACACAACTTGGAAATATTGACTTTAGTTACGGGGATTACTTGGTGATTCCGCGCGGAATGATTTACCAGATGCATTTCAACGACACGGACAATCGTTTGTTTGTCGTTCAATCATTTAGTCCAGTGTACACGCCAAAGCGTTACCGCAACTGGTTTGGTCAATTGTTGGAACATGCTCCATACTGTGAGCGCGACATTCGTCCACCACATGCCTTAGAACCCATTGATGCGACAGGTGAATTCCTCGTGCGCATCAAGAAACAAGATGTGCTATACGATTATGTCTATGCCAACCATCCATTTAATGTGGTGGGTTGGGACGGCTACAATTATCCATATGCCTTCTCTATTCACGAATTCGAGCCAATTACAGGGCGTGTGCACCAACCTCCTCCCGTGCATCAAACATTTGAGACCAGTGGATTTGTCATGTGCTCATTCGTTCCAAGACTTTACGACTATCATCCAGACTCCATTCCAGCACCTTACAATCACAGCAATATTGATTCAGACGAAGTGATTTACTATGTGGATGGTGACTTCATGAGCCGCAACAACATCGCCAAAGGTCAGATTACCGTACACCCTGCTGGAATTCCACATGGACCGCACCCGGGTGCCTACGAAAGAAGTATCGGCAAAAAGGAGACACAAGAATTGGCCGTTATGGTTGACACATTCAAACCATTAAAACTGACCAAGAGAGCCCTAGACCTGCAAGATCCTGATTACCACAAAAGCTGGATAGGAGCTTAGAAATAATTACTTTAGCAACACAAAAAATTAGACAATACTCGCTATGAGCAAAATAGTTAAAAACGTAGAATACGGTTTGGAGAAAATCTTCGAGGACGCGCAGGATTTCCTTCCTTTGTTGGGAACCGATTATGTTGAATTTTATGTGGGAAATGCAAAGCAGGCTGCTCACTTTTATAAAACAGCCTTTGGCTTTCAATCCTTGGCCTATGCAGGATTAGAAACCGGTGTAAAAGACCGCGCTTCCTATGTATTGAAGCAAGGTAAAATTCGGCTCGTGTTGACTACGGCATTAATCAGTGATTCAGCCATTGGTGAGCATGTAAAAAAACACGGTGACGGCGTTAAAGTCATTGCGCTTTGGGTAGATGATGCCAGAAAAGCGTGGGAAGAAACAACAAGCCGTGGTGCAAAATCATACATGGAACCAACGGTAGAAAAAGATGCGCATGGCGAAGTGGTACGTTCTGGAATCTATACGTATGGTGAAACCGTTCACATGTTTGTTGAGCGTAAAAATTATACAGGAACATTCCTTCCAGGTTACCAATCTTGGGAATCTGATTACAATCCAACGCCCGTTGGACTTAAATTCATCGACCACATGGTTGGAAACGTAGGCTGGGGCGAAATGGACACTTGGGTGAAATGGTACGAAGATGTGATGGGATTTGTGAATTTCCTTTCATTCGACGACAAAACCATTCATACCGAATACTCTGCTTTGATGTCCAAGGTGATGAGCAACGGAAATGGGCGCATCAAATTCCCCATCAACGAGCCTGCTAAAGGAAACAAGCGTTCACAAATTGAAGAGTACATCGACTTTTATGAGGGCCCAGGTGCACAGCACATCGCCGTCGCTACTGACAACATCATTGAAACAGTAGCCCAATTGAAAGCGCGTGGTGTTGAGTTCCTTTCCGCTCCACCTCAAGCCTACTACGATGAGATTCCAGAACGATTGGGTGAGCACATGGAAATGATGAAAGAACCCATTCCGGAAATTCAAAAATTAGGCATCTTGGTGGATGCCGATGAAGAAGGATACTTGTTGCAGATTTTCACCAAGCCCATAGAAGACCGTCCGACCTTGTTTTTTGAAATCATCCAGCGCATGGGAGCACGCGGATTTGGTGCAGGTAACTTTAAGGCCTTGTTTGAATCCATTGAGCGTGAACAAGAAAAGCGAGGAACATTATAATATCGCACAAATAACAGATAAGCGCAGCAGAATTTTGTTGCGCTTTTTTTATGCTCGAAAGGGTTTCTTATTTTTGTAAAAAAATAGTGTATGATCGAAGTTGGAATTATCATGGGAAGTGCATCGGATTTGCCGGTGATGCAAGATGCAGCAGACATCTTAGACAGCTTTGGTATTCACTATGAAATTGATATCGTTTCGGCACATCGCACACCTGAGCGCATGTTTGAATACGCAAAAAGTGCGCATGGACGCGGATTAAAAGTGATTATCGCAGGAGCAGGTGGCGCAGCACATCTTCCCGGAATGACAGCATCCTTAACACCACTCCCAGTGATTGGTGTTCCAGTAAAATCCTCCAATTCAATCGATGGGTGGGACAGCATTTTATCGATCCTACAGATGCCCAATGGTATTCCAGTTGCGACAGTTGCCTTGAATGGGGCAAAAAATGCTGGAATACTTGCCGCAAAAATTATCGGATCGTCGAATCCTGCGGTTCAAGAAAAACTAATTGCCTACATGGAAGAAATGAAATCGAAGGTGATTGAAAGTGCTGAGAAGCTAAAATAATTACAGATAAAGTAAGTATTTTTTTCGAATCGCCTTGAACGATTCTAGCCCTGGCTGCCATGTCGCACGGATTTCCTTCGCTGACCACCCTGCCATAATTTGCTCCTTCAGTTTCGGTGTTCCCGCTAAGCGATTGAAAAATGCGGGCTGATCAATAAATGTCAATGAATCCAAGATTTCTTTAGCCTGAATGACGTAACTCAAATTGATTTCATAGCGTCGCTTTGACAAGCTATTTTGAAGGTCGAAACCATTGCATTCTTTGTTTTCATAAAGAGGATTCTTTGCCCCTGGCATTGAAACAGGTGTAAATTGAAAACTTGTATCCGTAAATTTCGGATGGCCAAAGATTTCAAACGGTTGGTCTGTGCCCCTGCCTACACTTACGGTTGTGGCTTCAAACAAGCATAAACTCGGGTATAAAGCAATGGCCAATTCCGATTTTAAATTGGGTGATGGCGGAACAGGCAACACATACTTTGTTTTGTGGGTGTAATTTCGACATGGAATCACCCACAATTTGCAGGAAAGGCTATCATGCAACCAATGTTCTCCATTGATCATCATGGCATATTCTCCAATGGTCATTCCATACACAATGGGAACAGGATGCATGCCTACAAAGGATTTTTGTTCTGGCTCGCGAATAGGTCCATCCACATAGTGACCATTTGGATTTGGACGATCAAGCACCACAAGCTGTTTCCCATTCTCCGCACAGGCCTCCATCACATAATGTAAGGTAGAGATGTAGGTATAGAAACGCACGCCAACATCTTGAATGTCATAAATAACGATGTCGATGTTGGCCATTTCAGATGGCAGTGGTTTTTTATTTTGGCCGTATAAACTGATTAAAGGGATGCCTGTTTTTTCATCCACCGAGCTATGAACTCGTTCGCCTGCATCCGCTTGACCGCGAAACCCATGCTCTGGTGCAAAGACCTTTTTTACATTCAATCCGAGGGAAAGTAGGGTATCCACAAGATGAACATCACCCACCATTGACGTTTGATTGCTTACCACCGCAATGCTTTTGTTTTGTAGGGAATCCATGAAGAGGTGAAGTCGGTCGATGCCGAGAACAGGCGCGCGCAAGGGATTGTGCACTTGCTGCTCTTCAACGCGAATGCACTCCGTGTCACCAGGTTCACACTGCTCAATGACTTGGGTTTCTGCAATTGTAGCGCGTTTGGGTTTGTGAAGACCACAAGAGGTAACCAAAAGAATTAAAATACTTTTTAAGCACAAATGCTTTATGTACTTTCGTGCATTCAAAACAAGCCGTTTGCCGTTTGAGTATTTCATATCACAAAGAATCCTGAAAAGCGAGGTCGAAGGTAAGAAAGTTTCCAGACCCATCGTTCGCATTTCCATGTTAAGTATTGCACTTGCAGTTGTTGTTAATTTAATTACGATCGCCGTGGTTACGGGGTTCCAGCACGAAGTTCGCGATAAAGTTACGGGTTTTGGTTCGCATATCCTCGTCATGAATACTGGCGAACAAAGTGTCTACGAAGCTGAACCCCTCTTGCGCGATACACTCTTGCACAATTCTTTACAAAATTTCGCAGGTATTGCCACTGTGAATGCTGTTGCTTACAAACCTGTATTGTTCCAATCCGGAAAGGTAGAGCGCACGATCCGAACGAAGAACGGCAAAGACTCCGTTTTTGTGCAACAAGAAATTATGGCAGGCCTTCTCAAAGGAGTTGATTCTACCTACGACCTTCATTTTTTTAAAGAAAATTTAATCTCCGGTCGTATACCTGATTTCACCACTCCAGAAGCGACGAATGAAATTCTTTTGTCGCAGCAAGTCGCAAAGGCCTTAGGTGTAAAACTCAACGATGATGTGAAGGCATTTTTCGTGAAAAACCAACCCATCCGACGCAACTTCAAACTTGTGGGGATTTATGAAACGGGATTGGATGAATTCGATAAAAAAATGGCCTTAGGCGATCTTCGACTTGTGCAAAACCTCAATGACTGGGGCGTCAAAGCAGCCATCACGGTGGAAGACACTCTTTACAATGGCCAATTGATTGTTCGTGCAGAAAGCAGCGGAGGCAATGGCAATTACCGTTACGATTGGGGGAAGGGCTTTGAAAACTATTCAGGGTTTCCCTTGTGTCCAACGCGTGATACTGTGATCCGTTTGATCGTATCAGACTACTGGAGCAACATTGATGGACGCAACGAAACAACGAGCAAAGCGGATACGGCATATCTATTCATTGATGTTCAAGCGCACCATGGAGCTGTCAATCACATCGACTCTGAGTGCGGATTTCAAACAACTACAGACGGAACAATCGACAAGATACTGACAGCGGAAGGATTTAGCATCGAAGGATTTCACCGTACACTGGCTTTCAAACCAAAAGATGGTCCTGGAAGTTCCTCAAACTACATCGGGGCCTATGAGCTCACCGTGAACGATTGGAGCGCCTTGCCTGAAATCTATGAAAAACTGAAACGACAATTCTCCCTCATCCCAACTTCCAGTGGTCACATGTTGCGGGTGACGAGCATTACCGATGAGCAAGCTGACATTTTCATGTGGCTTGGATTTTTGGATTTAAATGTATTGATTATTCTTACCTTGATGATCTTGATCGGCATCATCAACATGGGGTCTGCCCTACTTGTATTGATCCTTGTTCGCACAAGTTTTATTGGCTTATTGAAATCTATGGGAGCCACAGACTGGAGCATTCGCAAGATTTTCCTTTTCCAATCGGGACGATTGATTTTACGTGGAATGGTTCTGGGAAATGTTGTAGGGTTAAGCCTTTGTGGATTGCAAGAGTATTTTGGAATTATTCGTTTAAATCCCGAGGTGTACTATTTAGATTCCGTTCCTATCGAACTCAACTTAGCCGCATGGATTGCACTCAATGCCGTGACCTTTGTGGTTTGTTTAGCTGCGCTGATTATTCCGAGCATCGTGATTACACGGATCCGCCCATCGAAAGCCATAAAGTTCAATTAAGCCTATTGCGTCTTTAACTCTACAAACTGGAATTCACGGTACTTTCCTTGGTCTTCGTAATCACTTCTGTATTTCGGACCTTGTACTTTTGAAAACTCAATGATCACAATTACTTTCCCTGACAATCCTGCCGCTGCGAAATAGTTCTCCAATTCTTTTTTCATGCGTTCGGCACGTGCTTCAGCCAGCTTTTGGTTCGATCCATCAAAGGCCTTCGTTGGTACGTTAGAGGCCGAAGATGTGATATTGATTTTAACCCCTGATCGGCCATTTTTCACTTGAGCCTCCACTTGTTTCACAAAGGCAGCAAGAGATTCATTTACAGCACATGTAAGGTTCGCATAATTGTAATCGTATACATGCTTGAAGCTTAGGTCTTGCATTGGAATCGGTTCACCCACATTGGCAATACACGATACTTTTTGTCCTATGGCATCTGTCACATTGATGACATACGATCCTTTCATAACACCTGTTGGGTTTTGAACCGAGGCACCGTTTGACCACACATAACTAAAGGGAGCGACTCCACCGGTGACTGTAGAAGACAATGAGCCATCGGATCCACCGAATGTTGTTGCATCAGTTCCTTTACATCTCAGACTCAATGCTGGCGGTGTTAAAATTGACGCCATGTAAATGTCGCTTCGTTCGCCATCGCGATTACTTGACCAGTACATGGTATTTCCAGAATAGGAGAAATAAGCATCAAACTTCGGTGAATTCACTTTGTCGCCCAGACTGACAGGTGTTGACCAAGTTGTGAAAGAATTTCCCTTCTTCACCGAATAGAAAATGTCTGCATCGCCCAAGCCCCCCAAACCATTGCTCGAGAAGAACAAGGTATCCTTGCCTTTTGACAAGAAGGGAGTCGTTTCAAATCCAGCGGTATTGATAACATTTCCCATGTGCTGAGGCGCAAGCCATTGCCCATTTTGTTTTGTACTCACGTACAAGTCCTCCTCTCCTAAAGAATTCGGCCCCTTGTAGGAAAGAATCAGTACATCTTCAGATTCAGCTACATAAAAGGTGTAAAATTCCCCCTCAATGTCTAAAGTTGGAATGCCAATTTCTGTAGGCGTTTGCCATTTGTTGTCCTTTGAAACCGACGTTGACAAGCCCTTTACTAAATCTTTTTTTCCTTCATAGGAATTCAATACATACAGAGATTTTCCAGAAGCGCTTACACCAACAATTCCATTATTGAATTTATTATTCAATTCAGATAAAGGTTGGCAGGCACTATAACTTCCATCAGCTGCACGTTTACTGAACCAAATGTCTTGATCCGATTCACCAGCTACCGAAGCAGGGTCAAATGCACGAACAAAATAGAGCAGCGAACTGTCTTTAGAGAAGACAGGCATGATTTCTTCAAAGGGAGCTGTATTCACTGTTCCAGGAAGTTTTTTCGGTTCAGAGATTTGCCAAAACTGAGCCATTGCATTCGCACAAAAGCCACAGATAAAAATCACAAAGAGGATTTCTTTTTTCATCATAATAAGTCTTAAATTGAACACAAAATTAACGTCCGAGCATTAAGCCAAGCACAAGTTCGTGTCCTCCCGAAGTGAAGTTATTGAAACGAGAAAGGGAATAATCGTAGGAGTATCCAAGCTTGAATCGTTCAGAAATATTCAAACCTACCATACCGATGATGGCGTCTTTATTGCGGTAAGAAACCCCGAGCCACAACCATTCTTTGTATTCCACTTGCAAAGACCCTTCGATGGTCAAAGGTGCAGGTGTCATTTTTTTCATGAGAATAGCTGGAGTGAGGGTTACATTGTCACTCACCGGGATTTTCACACCTGCTGTTGCGTTGAAGTGCATTTGTGTATTAAAATTGGCCGTTCCAGCGCCGAAATTTACCAAATCCTTTGTTAGGTGGTCGGCTGACACACCAACGAAAAATCTGTTTGAATAAAGGTAAAAACCAACACCTAAATCCATAATAAATCGATTGGATTGATTCAATACGAAGTTGTTATAGGTTTGGTCGGTGTAGCCAAGTGTTGGGTCAACTTGATTGAGCACTTGCGCCTTGTCCTTCAAGAATGAATGATTCGAAAGTCCCAAACGTGTTCCAAAAGACAAATTCACTTTTGAAGATAGAGGTAAATGAAGTGCATAGGTTCCAGCCACTTGCATGCGTCGAAATGCACCGTATTGATCTGCGATAAACTGGCCACCAAGGGCATGTTTCAGTTTCCCCGTTTTCACTTCAGGGTTTTTAACTGGCCCTTGACTTGTTCGCAATGCGGGATTGTATTTAGGTTTATCCGGTAAATTTAATGGTGAGGACACAGATAAATAAGCCGTTCTTGGCTCATCACCAAAACCTGCCCATTGCCAGCGGCCACTCATTGTTATATCCGTAAAATCATATACTCCAGCTGCTCCTGGATTCACCATGAACTGATTTCTAAGGTATTGACTGTACTGCGGGATTTGCTGAGCATACGCAGTAAGCGACAAAAGAAACAAAGAGAAAAAAACACTTTTTTTCATGAAAAAAGAATTGTGTTAGTTAAACCATTTGCTCAACACTCGTATAAACCATAATGAACCTGATTGTGTGGTTCTAACGAAAAGCCAAGCGCAGTAGCGATTCAAATATAAAATAAAAAAATGAGTTAAAATGGACTTTGACAAATATCACATTTGATTCACAGAAATTTAATCCCTTACTCCATACAGTCGCAGGGTGAGTCGAAATGAATATCCACCCAAGGCAGTCTTTTTCTTAGGGCTTCCTGAAAGGATGGGCCATATTTTACTCCTTGAATTTCAATCATTTTAAGGGATTTTAATTGGTCCATCGACTGAGGGAAATGTGCGATTGGCACCTCCCATAAATCAATCATTTCCACCTTCGTGCAAAAGCCAAAACACTCTGGAATTTCATCAAAACTATTCCTATTGATAATGAGGGTCGTTAGATTGGACAAGCGACAGATTTCATTGGGAAAAATGGACATTTCATTTTTAGATAAGTCCAGGATTTCAATAAACTTCAAATCTCCAATGAAACTTGGGAGCTCCGTTAATTTGTTCTTTCCAAGATCAAGCACTTTCACGTACGTAAATCGGGCAATTATCGCTGGTACTTCGGTCAGTTTTTCACGGGCCAAAGAAATGGAAAAAACGGAATCAGGATTGGCACTTTCTAGCTCCTTTAATGTGTACACACGGAGGGTGTCAAGCTGCGCAAAAGCAACTGAACTAAGCGCTAAACTCAGCAGAAGTACGAACGAATTTTTCATCTTTTTGCAACTGTTCCTTTAAGGCCTCAACCGATTCAAATTTTTGCTCATCACGCACCCGTTCCATGAATCGAATGGTGATCATTTTATCATATATATCCTCTTGAAAATCCAAGATGTGTACCTCCAAATGTACATCATCCGTCGAAACAATCGTTGGTCGTTTACCAATGTTTAACATGCCGCGATAGGCATTGCCCTCCACATGCACTTCCACGGCGTAAACACCAATTCCAGGGACCAATTTTAGGTCGCTATTGACCTCGATGTTTGCCGTCGGAAAACCAATTGTTCTGCCCAAAGCGCGACCTCTAACCACTTTACCTGAAATCACATAAGGCTGCCCCAGAAAAACGGCCGCACGTTGCACATCACCTTTGAGCAGTGCCTCACGAATTTTTGTCGAACTGATATTTACCTCATCGATATCTTGAGCTGGAATTTCAATCACTTCAAATTCGTAGGTGTCAGCGATATCCTTTAGGTATTGAATATTTCCCTCCCTGTTTTTCCCAAATTGATGGTCGTAACCAATGACAATCTTCCGCACATGCAGCTTGTTGACGAGAATATCCCGCACAAATTCCAAGGCCGTTAAGCGAGAAAAATCAAAAGAAAAGGGATAAATGATTAAATTCTGAAGTCCATATTCTGACAACTTCTCCATTTTCTCTGCCTGCGTTTGCAAAAGTTTCATGCCATGACTTTCAGGATATAGAATCATGCGCGGATGTGGATAAAAAGTCAGCAGAACAGATTCACCATCAATGCGTTTTGCCTCATCTAGTAAGGTTTGCAGAATTTTTTGATGTCCGATGTGCACACCGTCAAAGGTTCCAATCGTCACAACAGGATTTGAAATTTCAGCTATTGCATTCAGATCATTAAAAATTCTCAACTCACCCTTCCATTAAATGAACCTTCTACTCCCTTAAGAAACTGTCTATCGCACCACTGTGATGTCACCATGTCCACTGATTTCTGTGCCATTGATGCCTGTTGCCACATACTTATAGAAGTAAACACCATCCGTTACCTCCTGACCACTTGGGGCGGTACCATTCCATTTTGGATCTGGATCAGTTGTCTCGAATACAACATTCCCCCATCGGTTTAAGATGACGATGTAAATTTCTTTCGTGTACAAATGCGTTACGAAGAAGATGTCATTCGTATTGTCATCATTCGGTGAGAATACGTTTGGCACAATGACTTCAGGGTCTCCAAAAGGCAATACAATGATTTCCAAAGAATCAACCGACGAACAAAGTCCATTTGACGCTGTAAGGGTCACACTATACGTTCCCGGGTCAGCATAAGACTGAGTCGTAGCATCTGTTAGGCTTGATGTATAGGTATTCCCATTTCCAAAATCCCAATCGTATGTCGTTCCGAACTGTGAACCATTTGCAAAGTTCACATCCAATACTGGGTTTCCAGTTTGAACATCACTTGTGACCTGTGCTATTGGGAAAGGAAGTACATTGATGTTTACTGTCGATGTTGCCACACAACCGTTCGCATCTGTACCTGTAACCGTGAAGATGTTTTGGCCAACGGAAGGAGTAAATGCTTGACCATTCAAGGCACCGCCACTCCATGTATATGTTGCTGCACCTGTACCGTTCAGGGTAACTGTAGTCCCTTCACAAATCACTTGAGCAGTTCCTGCACCTACAATAGGCAATGGATTCACCACGATTGTTGCTGTTGCCGAAGTTGTACATCCGATGGCGTCCGAATACGTGTATGTCACCGTTTGTGTCCCAGCACTTGGGTCAAATGATCCTGCAGTTACACCTGTCCCTGTGAAAGTTCCTCCCGCCGGCGTACCGTTCAACACCACATTTGCGGCATCAATACATACTGGAGTGTAGGTCCCTGCGTTTGATGGCGTCAACTGAACTACCGTGATGGTCGCCACATCTGTGTTGACACAACCATTGGCATTCGTGTAGGTATAGGTTACTGTTTGCGTATTTGCTGAAGGATCAAAGGCATTGGCTGTAACACCTGTTCCTGAGAATGTTCCTCCTGCTGGTGTTCCTATTAGAGGTAAGTTCGCTGCATCGGCACAAATCGGATTGTATATACCTGCATCCACAACAGGAAGTGGATTCACCGTAATGGTAGCCGTTCCAGAACCTGCACAACCATTGGGATCCGTGTAGTTGTAGGTCACTGTTTGTGTTCCAGAAGCCGGATTGAATACTGCTCCTGTTACTCCTGTTCCAGTGAATGTTCCTCCAGCCGGTGTTCCAGCCAAAGTTACTGGAGAGGCATCGATACACACTGGTGTATAAGTTCCTGCATTAACGGGAGGTGATGAATAAGACGTTACTTGAACAGCATCGGTGCTCACACAACCGGCTGCTGACGTTCCTGTTGCTGTATAGACTGTTGTTCCAACTGTTGGTGTAAAAGGAGTTCCATTTGTGGTTAGTGGTGACCATGAATAGGTCGCCGCACCTGTCGCTGTTAATGTGACCTGCGCACCAATACAGACCGCTTGATCCAGACCTGCATTCACTACTGGAAGCGCATTGACTGTCACTGCGACTTGATCTGTGCTTGTACATCCTGCAGCAGATGTTCCTGTGACGGTGTATGTTGCAGTAGCTGGTGGAGCGAATGCCAAACCATTTGTCGCTGCAGGTGACCATGAATAGGTCACAGCACCTGACGCAGTTAAGGTTGTTGTTTGACCCGCACACACTGTCGCGTCCGCGCCTCCAGCAATTGTTGGAAGAGGATTCACAGTGATCGAAGCTGTCGCAGAACCAGAACATCCGTTTGGATCTATATAATCATAGGTGATTGTTTGTGTTCCAGAAGCTGGATTAAACGTAGTTCCCGTAACACCAGTTCCTGTAAATGTTCCTCCAACCGGAGAACCAGCAAGCGATACAGGACTCGCATTGACACATATAGGAGAATAGGTTCCTGCACTAACGGTTGGAGACGAAGACGATACGACTTGAACTGCATCCGTACTAACGCAACCAGATGACGATGTGCCCGTCACCGTGTAAACTGTAGTCCCAACAGGAGGAGCGAAAGGAGTACCATTGGTAACAGCTGGTGACCATGAGTACGTTGTTGCTCCAGTTCCATTTAAAGTCACTTGAACACCAATACACACTGTTTGATCTGTACCTGCATTCACTGTAGGTAGAGAATTAACCGTCACAAGCACTTGGTCTGTGTTCACACAACCATTGACATCCGTACCAGTTACTGTATAAGTTCCGGTGTTAGCTGGGTTAAATGCTACGCCGTTATTTGTAGCAGGTGACCATGAATAGGTCGTCGCACCTGTAGCGGCAAGTGTAATTGTTTGTCCTGCGCAAATGGTAACATCCGTTCCAGCAGCCACTGTAGGCAAGGCATTCACTGTAATGTTTGACGTTGCAGAACCAAAACATCCATTCGCATCTGTGTAGCTATATGTGAGTGTTTGAGACCCTGACGAAGTGGCAAAGTTTGTTCCTGAGACTCCAGTTCCTGCGAATGTTCCACCAATTGGCGAACCTGTCAAGGCAATGTTCGAAACGTTGCTACAAACTGGAGGATACGTTCCTGCATTCACAACTGGAGTTGTATTTACTGCAACAACAACTTGATCCGTATTTTGGCAGCCTGCAGCAGATGTGCCGGTTACTGTGTACGTTGTTGTTCCGGTTGGTGGTGTAAATGCCACACCATTGGATACTGTAGGTGACCAAGAATATGTTGCGGCATTGTTTGCTGTTAGGGTTATTTGAGTTCCAACACAAACGGACTGATCCGCACCAGCATTGACATTCGGTAGTGGATTGACGTTTACTTGAACTATGTCCGTGTTTTGACAACCCAAAGCAGAAGTGCCTGTCACCGTATATGTTGAGGAAGTTGATGGCGAAAACGACACTCCATTTGTTGCTGTAGGAGACCATGAGAAGCTTGTCGCTCCAGTGGCCGTAAGCGTTACGTTTTGACCTTCACAGATCGTCACATCCGTTCCACCATTCACCGTTGGCAATGGATTTACTGTAACAAGCACTTGATCAGTATTTGTACAGCCACTTGCTGTTGTTCCAATTACCGTGTATGTACCTGTCGCAGCTGGGGAGAAGGCCACGCCATTTGTCACCACTGGTGACCAAGAGTATGTTGTAGCCCCTGAGGCAGCCAATGTTGTTGTTTGACCCGAGCATACCGTTACATCAGCGCCACCATTGATGGTAGGCACTGTATTTACGGTGACTAACACTTGATCGGTGCTCACACAACCACTCGCTGTGGTTCCTGTTACGGTATATGTTCCTGAGGAAGCCGGTGTAAATGCCACGCCGTTGGTAACAACAGGAGACCAAGAATATGTTGAAGCACCAGAAGCAGTCAATGTTACCGTTTGACTCGTACATATTACCACATCTGCGCCCCCATTCACAATTGGAAGTGGGTTTACTGTGACTAAAACCTGATCTGTATTTGTACAGCCATTGGCACCTGTTCCCGTTACCGTATATGTTCCCGTGGCAGCTGGAGTAAATGACACCCCATTTGTCACCACTGGTGACCATGAATAAGAAGTTCCTCCGGCCGCAGTGAGTGTTACTGTTTGACCAGCGCATACCGCTGCATCGACACCTCCATTAACGGTGGGTGTATTATTGACCGTAACAAGCACTTGATCGGTGCTCGTGCATCCGCCGGCACTTGTACCAGTTACCGTGTAGGTTCCGCTGACGGAAGGCGCAAATGCGACGCCATTGGTGACCACAGGCGACCATGAATAGGTGGTCATACCTGAACCTGTTAATGTCGTCGTTTGTCCAGAACATACAGTTACATCTGGACCTGCGTAAACAGATAGACTTGGATTGACCGTCACAGTAACTTGATCTGTCCCAACACAGCCTGCAGCTGTCGTTCCAGACACGGTATATGTTGTGGTTGACGGCGGTGAAAATGGAACACCATTCGTAATGGCAGGTGACCATGTATACGTTGCACCCCCAGTAGCTGCTAAAGTCACATTTTGCCCTGTACAAATCGCAACATCCGCTCCAGCATTAATAGCTGCGGATCCTGTAACTGTAATCGAAGCCGAAGCGGTTGTACTTGATGGACACAAAGGATTTCCCGTAGCAGAGTTCACGGTATACGTATATGTTCCAGGAGTTGTTGGTGGAGTAACCGTTACATTGGCACCAGAAGTTGCAGAAAGTCCTGCAGCTGGTGTCCACGTATAGGTTCCGTTACCGCCAGTAGCTGCAAGGTTGACAGAGCCACCTGAACAGACGGATGAAGTAACAGGTGTTAGATTGACCGGAGTATTTACACCTGTATTTGCACCGATGATGTAGTTACATACGTCGCCTGCATTTCCATCCACCATGATGTAATAGGTGTTTCCAACGGTTAAGCCCGAGGCAGATACCGTTGATGGTCCGCCGGTGGCTGTGCCCGGATTCCAACAAGTATAACTTGTTACTGCACCCGCACAACCCGTAGCTGAGAAGATGAACATCTGAATTCCATAGCCCAAGGTTGAGCTCGTGATCCACACATTGAAGGATACAGTTGTTGATGACGCCACAAAAGAGATGAATGAGTTGTTTTCAATGGATCCACAAAACGCGTTGTTCAATTGCGGCCAATAATTCGCCGTATAGGTTGATGCTGTGCTACCACAGTAACCGTTCAACTCACAAATGGCTGTTGCGCTCGCGCAGTCGTTGCCTGCAGGAGGATTGCCCGCGCACGACGGTATTGGAAGCGGTGGCGGTGGCGGCGGTGGCGCCACAGCACATATCGAGAACGTTCCAGTTCCACCCGCATAATCCCAAAAACGGATGTACAAGGTTGTACCTGGGGTTTGACCGGTCAATGAAATATATGACATCAACCCATTTGGACTCGAGTCATCATCACACGCTAACAAGGTCAACGCCGAACAAGATCCAGAATATATAGCCATCCCACCATCCGTCATGGTACCAGTGTTTGAATCAAAATTCAAAGTGCCCCCAGCAGGAACGACCACACTAAACCATACGTCTTGTCCGACATAAGCAGCACATCCCGGAGCAGGAACTCCGGGTGTATCTGTAGCAAGCACATTCGTCCCTGCAGTATAATTGCATACTGTCCCTGCCGTCAACGGTGTCGCATTACATGGATTGTCATTGGCTGGTTGCGCATACGCGACATTGACTGATATCAGGGCCGCCGAGATGAACAAAATAGATTGAACAGAACTTGTTATGGCAGCTCCAATTCTTTTGTTTAATGCTTTCATTTTGAAGTAGTAGAAAGTAAATATGCTTCTTCATAACCGACAAGATACACTTCGTATTTTGCCATGATGTCTTTGCATGTTTTTAAGAAGCCATCGGAATCTGACATTTCTCTTGGAAACACAACCGTTAAGACTGAATGATTGCCATCAAAAAAAATTTCCGTAATTGAAATCGCGGCATTTAAATCCTCACCCAAAGAATTGAACGATCTTTTCAACTTGCCAAAGTCCTCAACAGTAAATGTCAAGGCCAAAAACACATCTTGGTACCTTGGATTTCCTGCGTGGATGTTCAACACAATCCGCTCTTCTAATCCTTTCGAATCCAGTGTCGTATAGTTCCAAGTGTTGTTTTGAGTGTTGTTTTGAGGTTGAGCTGATGCGCCTAACACGCAAAGAATCAGCACAAATGAAATCGTAAGTAGATGTTTTCCCATATCAAAAAAGTATAAGGTTGCACACACACTGACGCATTATACGTCAAGTTAGTTGCGCAAATATAAAACATTGAATGCGGGAAAACATGAAACAACAAGACAAAAGTTGCATTTTTTCACTTGCAGGATGTTGCGTCAAAAGGATAAAAGTGGTATTTTTGTCGCGGATTTAGACTTTATTTATATTCAATCTAAATAAAAGAATCAGAAGAGATGATTAATGTAACAGATACCGCCAAAAAACAAGCCATTCGCTTGATGGAAGATGATGGCAAAGATGGATACTTCATTCGTGTTGGCGTTGAGGGTGGAGGTTGCTCGGGCTTGATGTACCAATTGACCTTTGACAATCAACTGAACGAAAACGACAAATCATTTGAAAACAATGGTGTGCAAGTCGTTGTTGACAAGAAGAGTTTTCTCTATTTGGTTGGAACAACGCTTGATTTTTCAGGCGGTTTGAACGGGAAGGGCTTTGTGTTTAGCAACCCGAATGCTGGCCGCACCTGTGGATGTGGTGAATCATTCTCACTTTAAGTTTTTCGATAAAACCGAATTTTCATTCTGATGGGATACACCGAAAATGAATTGGCCAAGGACCTAGAAAACCAAGAGTATAAATTTGGTTTCGTTACGAATATTGAGTCAGACAAAGCTCCGAAAGGACTAAACGAAGGCATTATTCGGTTTATTTCAG